>DNNS01000205.1 GCA_003497555.1 Spirochaetia bacterium | reverse complement strand
CGTATACGGTTGTCCGGGGTGTTGAAGATGTAGGTCGGAGCTCTGGTTTGAGAGATAAAAAAAGCGGTTTTATCGTATAATTACTACATAAGGAGATTTTGTCATGATTGCAGTAAAAGCAGTTTATGACGGGCATAACGTAAAATTGCCCGATTCTATTCATATTCATAAACCTCAAAAAGTAATCATTACCTTTCTTGAAAGTGATAACAGCGAAGACGAACAAATAACAGAAGATATTGCCCAACTGACAGCAAAGAGCAAAAGTTTTGATTTCCTGAAAGAAGAGGGAGAAGACATTTACTCTGATTCTGATCTGAAAGTCAAGTATTGATATGAACAGAGGTACAATCTTATTAACTGTTTTTCCTTTTACTGATCTATCATCAACAAAACGCAGACCTGCGGTTGTTGTGTCCGACACCAGATTTAATGACCGTGATACAACGCTCGNNAAAACCGACAAAGCAAATCCCGACACCGATTACACTCTTAATACAGACAGTCCGGATTTTAATTCTACAGGGTTAAAAGTTTCCTCAGTGTTTAAAATGAACAAGCTGGCCACTCTTGACAATTCACTTGTCATCGGTGAAATGGGCAAGGCTTCTGAAACTCTTATGAGAGAGCTTGACGGCAAGCTGAAAACATCACTTGCTCTTGAAAGCAGAAAGTAGGCAGAATTTTTATTATATACATAGCAACAAGTAGTTATTTTTTCGCGGGTGCGCAAAAAAGAGTTGTAGGCAGACTATATGACCCGTTTATGATGGCTGATTAACCATAGCATATCCACTCAGAAAGTAAAATTAAATGAAAAAATAAAAATTATCCGCTAATACACGTTGATTTTATTCGCGCTTATTCGCGGTATCAAAAATTTTTATATAAAAATTTTAAAATNNCTCAGGCCAGAAAGTCAGGGGTAAATTCCCGTACTGTTTCACGGCTCGAAGCTGATTCCCGGTGTAATAATATCGCGTATACGGTTGTCCGGGGTGTTAAAAGTTCGGTTTGGTAATCCTATTTAAAATTTGACATTACATCATTTAGGGTGTAAGATATTCATTAGAGAGTTTTGAATGTGGAAATCGTATTACTACGAAAAAGAGAATGGAGAAAAACCGGTTCATGATTTTATAGAGAGTTGTAATGAAAAAGAACAGGCGAAAATTCTTTCATGGGTTGAAATGCTTGAAACACAAGGGCCTGTTTTGCCTCGACCATTTGCAGATATTTTGGAAGACGGAATACATGAACTGCGTTTAAAAGTGTCCGGCGATCAGGTGCGGATTTTGTATTATTTTTGCTTTAAGGATTATGTGATTTTAACAAATACTTTTATTAAAACAACGGACAAGGTGCCGAAGAAAGAGATTGAGACTGCAAAAAAATACAGAACTGATTTTCATAGAAGGTTTAATGAAAAAAATTTCAAGGAGGAGCTTAATGAAGTCCTTTAGAAGCCATTTGAATGAAAAGTTAAAAGACTCCAAATTTAGACAACTCTATGAGCAGGAAAAAAAACTCGTTGAAATTGCGCTTGAAGTAAAAAAAGTCAGGGAGGACGAGGGGTTATCCCAAGAAGAGCTGGCCAGAAAAGCGCATATTACCCAGCAGCAGTTGTCCAAAATTGAGAACGGGTTAAATTGCAATATCACCACTTTTTTAAAAGTGATGAACGCTTTACACATGCAGATGTCGCTTATTCATCAAAAAGGGTAAATTGAAAAAGCTTTGTTTCGACGATATAAAATTTTTATCGCTTGTGTGATAGATTTTAAAGAACATGATTTATCTTGAACCCGCCCTTAATTGATTTTACCATAAATTACAATAACTCTTTTTAGAATATCAGATTTTTGAAAATAATTATTTTACAACAGATTTTTCCTGGAATCAAAAGTGTGCTTTCTGAGTGTTCCTGGCGAATAACCGAATTTTGACTTGAAGCTCCGTGAAAAATAGCTAAAAGATTCAAGACCAAGGTAATCGGCAATTTCCTTTACCCGCATCCCGGTTGATTGCAGCAGCAGCCGCGCCCGTTCCAGCCGGTAATCCACAAGAAATTCAATTGGGGAACATCCGAAATTTTCCCGGAATAACTGGGAAAAGCGAGAGATGCTTAAATTGGCTATAGATGCAAGTTCCACAAGAGTAATACGTTTTTGATAATTCCGGATAATATGGCTCATGGCAGCCTGAATTCCAGGCGCTGTACGGGCTAGTCCGAAGCCGCTTCCTGCTGCTTTGCGTAATGCAGATACCATGAATTCCAGCAGGAAAATACTAATCATCAGATTTGACCCCGGCTGGAAACGTTCGTATTCCTGTTCGATTTTTTTCCAGCATTCGGCGATTTCAGCCGGGTTAAAATGTAAAATTCGAAATTCGTGGATACTGGAATCAAAAAGTCTCGACAATTCGCCGTACTCTTCAGGTAAAATAGGTTCAAGCATCAGCTGCAGGGTGCGGGTTCTCTCGGAAAGATGCCAGTTGTGAGCATGGCCCGGTGTAATGATTATGGCATCGCCGCAGTTAAGCTCGGCAAGTGAGCCGCCGGGAAAAACATAATTCATCCGGCCGGATATAAGCGCAGTGAACTGGAAGTATTTGTGATCATGAAGGATTTGGGAACCGTAATTTCCGGGATATTCAATCAATTCCAGTTCCCGCAAAGGCGGTAATAAAAATTTTTGCGACACAACACTCTTTATGGCAAGACCCATTATAATGATACCTCCTGATCAGTGCATGACCGCCCGGACTGTTGATTTGAAACAAAGACTGGATGCCGAAACGGACCCGGATGCGAAGAATTCATAAAAACACAACCGGGGCGTACTATTTTGTACGCCGGGGATTCTGTTTTTACAGGCGATGAAGCAGATGTATTCATTTCGACATTGAATATATTACGCTGCAAAAGCGCTGAATGTATATTAAATACAATGATCTTATAAAAAACGATACTCCATTGGTTGGAATGGGTGTAAATTTATTTCTTGGNNCATTTGGATTTCAAATATTCATCCTGCATGATAATATTAACAGTGTGAAACAATTTTTATTGTTTTTCTATATTTTTTGCTTTAATATATTACACTCCGTATCAGCTAAAACCATGAACTGCCAGGCTGCAGTAAAACAGGCCCAGCTTTCCAATTACGATCTTTTATTGGCGCTGAAAGATATCGAGATTCTTGGAAAAAATATTGACATTACCGCTCTTGAGTATATTCCGGATTTATCATTTCAGGTAACTGCTCCGGCGAGTACCGTTGAATTTAATCCGACCAATCTCAGCAATATCCGGACAGGGATAAATGGCGGCCTTACAGCCGAATACCTGCAGCGCATGCCCTATAATGCCGATACCGGGATAAAATATTCCCTTGATTATTCTATTAACTATACCAACAGAATTGAAAAACTGGAACAACTGGTGCAGAAAATCGGCATTTTTTACCGGCAGGAAATTTTCAGTTTACCCGCGGAAACAAGAACAATTATACTGCAGAAAAAAAAATTGTTTTATCTGAACCTTTCTACCGGCAGTATAATTAATAATTTTGCCTATAATGTAAAAACCGCTTATTTTAATAATTTGCGCGAAAAACATATATTGTCTAATAACTCTGTTATGTATTCCGGCGATGAAGAAATTATCAAAGCTGCAGAAATCAAATTCAAATCCGGCATAATCCCCGAGTATGCCCTGCTTGATTACCAGGCGGATTTTTTCAGATCCAGAGCGCAATATTTTAATTCGAAGCAAAATTACCTGTCAGCACAGAGAATGCTTTATTTTTATCTGAACGAAGATCCGGAAACAGCCATACAATTTGAAGATGAAGATATATCCTCCCGGACCAATACGGTATTCGATATTGCCCGGATGATCGAAAACGCCCTGAAGTATGATCAAAATACAGCAGATATGAATTTTGCCATTTTTTCCAGCTCCCGGAATATCAAATTTATACAGGAAAATCTGAGGCCTGCGGCATCACTGCAGGCTTCCGCCGACTGGAATTATACAACCAATTATACGCGGTCTAACGCCCTGCAGGGTATAAGCATGGGCGCATCTTTGGAGCTTGGATATTCTTTTTTATCGGATTCCTTTATAAATTATCTGAAAATTAAAAACGAAAAAACCGCAATTGCCCGGGAGAAACTGAGGCTGGAAGAAAGACTGCGTTTTTTTAAAAAAAAAATTACGGATGATCTGTCTTCACTGGAAGCCGCCTTGTTTTTGTATAACAATGCCCTGGAACGCTACAATTATATAATGAGGGATTACGAAATTTCAAAACAGCGTTTTGATCTGGGCGCCATTAACTCCTGGGATATGATTCAGAGCAAAAACCGGTATTTCGATGCTGTTAATGCTTTTATCAGCGCCAAATATAATTATCTTCTGCTTTATGAACGGATTAATAAGGATTATTACCTTGAATAGTGTTAAGACAGACAGGGAGCTTTTAAGAATGGAAAACCTCCGCAAATGTTATTATCTCGGCGATCAGGAACTGGAAATTCTTCACGGTATTAATCTGGTAATTAACCGGGGAGAATTTATTTCCATTATGGGCCCTTCCGGTTCCGGTAAATCCACTCTTATGAATATCATAGGTTTTCTTGACCGGCCCACTTCCGGCCTTTATGAACTGAACGGGCAGGATGTATCCAGCCTTGATGATGATAAAGAAGCGTTTATCCGCAATCAGACCATAGGTTTTATTTTTCAGTCGTTTAACCTGCTCTCAAGGTATTCTGCCTATGAAAATGTAGCGCTGCCCCTGATGTACCGGGATGAAGAAATTGATTATCGAACGGTAGATCAGGCCTTTGAAGTAGTCGGTCTTTCGGATCGAAAAAACCACAAACCCAATGAACTCTCCGGCGGCCAGAGACAGAGAGTGGCTATTGCCCGGGCCCTGGTAACAAATCCCCCGATTTTACTGGCGGATGAACCAACCGGAAATCTCGATTCCAAAACCAGCGTGGAAATAATGGAGTTTTTTAAAACCCTTCATGAACGGGGTTCCACTATTATTCTGGTTACGCATGAAATTGAAACTGCGGAATACGCAGACCGAATCATCAGTATACGGGACGGAATTATACACGAAAGTAAAAATGATAAAATAAGGGGAAAAGCCAAATTACATGTTGAAAAAACTTCAAAAAAATAAATTCATTTTCTATATAGAATTTCGGTTTATTTCGTAATNNAAAAATAAATTCATTTTCTATATTTCAGCTGCGATTCTCGTGTTAACGGTTTTTACCGTATTTCTGCTGTTAAAAAATAAAGGGAAGCCCCTGGAATTGATATATACCAGGCCGCAAACGGGAAATATTGCCGTTTACCATCTTGAAAGCGGTATATTAATATCGGAAAATTCAGTCAATATAACAGCGCCCCAGGTACAAAAATTCAAACGTCTGCTGATTAGCATTATTCCGGAAGGCTCTATTGTGAAAAGCGGCGATATTATTGCCCGATTTGACACATCGGATATTTTAACCTCCATAGAAAGCGAGGAAATAGCTCTGGCTAATGAATCCGCCGGCTACAACGATACTGATATTGCCTTTGATATCAAGATTAAAGATCTGGCGGCAAAATTATCCAACGAAGTTGAAAACGAAAAAATCGCCCGGATAACCTACGACAGTATGCAGTTTGCACCGGAACTGGAAAAGCAAAAAGGCATGGTGAGGCTTAACCAGGCCAAAGCAGCAGTCAGAATCGCCGAAAACCGGATTGCCCAGGAAGAAAACCGAAAGACCATTCAGCTCCGGCAGATTGAGAGTAAAATGCAGGGTATGCGCGCAAAAATCAGCGAATATAAAAATTATCTGGAAATGTTCACGGTACGGGCTCCCAAAGAGGGACTGGTGGTATACCCGGTAATAAAAATTTCCGGCTCCGAGCGCAAGGNNCTGTACTACGGTCAGCTGTTTCTGGAAATACCGAATCTTTTTAAAATGGCGGCCCGTGCGGAAATTAACGAAGAAAATATAAATAAAATTTCCTCCGGCATGAAAGCCGAACTGGAGCTTGAGGCTTTCAAGGAAAAAAAATATACAGGATACATTAAATATATCAGTAAACTGGCCCAGGTCAAGGATAATAATCCGTTCGTCAAGGTTTTTGAAATAATAATAAAAATAAATGAAAACGATATTAACCGTCTTAAACCCGGAATGAATGTAAAAATAAAAATTTTTCTTTTCAATATCAATAACGCCCGCAGTCTGCCTCTTGATTTTGTTGAAGCCAGGGGCAGCGAACTTTATATCATCCTGTGGCAAAATGACAGCTTTGTGGAAAAAATAATAACTGCCCGGGAAATAACATCCAGCCTGGTAGTGCTGGAAGATAAATGCCATATAGAAAATAATATACTGCTCCCCGGAGAAAATCTGAGTAAAGCCATGAGCGCCCCAAGGCCCAATTCCCGAAAAATCAGGTTTATACAATATTCCCATGAAAATGATTAAATATTTTTCCATGTCCAGAAAATCGCTTTTCGAACACAAGCTCCGCTCTTTTCTTACCATGCTTGGCATAATATTCGGTGTTTCGGCTGTAATTTCCATGATGTCAATCGGCGAAGGCGCCAAACGCGAAGCCTTAGCTGAAATACAAAAACTTGGAATTAATAATATTTATCTTGTGGATAAAAAAGAAGAAAGAAAAAACGCCTTTGACAGCGGCAGTTATGTAGGCAGCGGCATTACCATGCAGGATATTAACTATATCAGTTCCCAGGCAGATCGAATTGAATCCTGGGCGGTAATTAAAGAAAAGGAATGCTATGTTCAGTCGGAATATTATAACAACATGATAAAAGTGTCGGGCGTAAGTTCACGCTACTGGAGTGTTTTGGAACTGGAAGCCGGCCTTGGCCGCTTGTTCGGCGAACTTGATATTCAAAAACGGCATAAAGTCTGCGTTTGCGGGCCGGAACTTTATAAAAAAATTTTCCGGGGCGGACGGGGTAAAGGTCTGAATATCCGCATCAATAATAATTATTACCAGGTAGCGGGGGTTCTGGCCCATAAACCCGGTTTTACCGAAGAACTCTTTATTCCGGTGCATAATCAGCTGCTATATGAAAATATCGAGCCGTTTTCTTCTGCAGTCAGCAAGGTAATTTTTTATATTAAAGAGCTTAAATACGTTTCGACGGCAGCTGCCTTTATCAGGCAAGCAGTCAAAAGAAGGCATAATAACATCGAAGATTTTAATCTGATTGTACCTGAGTCTTTATTAAAACAAAGCGAACGCACCAAAAATATTTTCAATATTGTTATGATACTTATCACCGGTATATCTCTGATTGTCGGAGGTATTGGTATTATGAATATTAT
>DNNS01000351.1 GCA_003497555.1 Spirochaetia bacterium | reverse complement strand
TGCGAATTTATTTCTTGGGTAAACAAAACAGTAAAGTATATTTTTGGTGTGATTATAGAAATAAATTCTCGCGGGAAGTAAAAAAAAGTATGCGCCTCATGCTGCGTCAAAAATTATTTTTTTTCATATTGATATGAAGCGGTTATTGAGGAGTCCCAGCCGTCCGGCAGAAAATCATCAGCTTTCTGGTCTGCAATCAGGCGAAAGGCGTATTTGGCTTGTTCAATATAAAAATTACAAAACGTACCCTTGTTTAAAATATTTAATTTACGGGAAAATGCTTCTGCGGGGCACGGCGCTCCGCAGTAATGCTTTATTGAACAATTTTTACAATCGTCGATTTTTTCGCATGTTCTGTCAAGCATTGCCAAAAACGGCGGGCTTGTCAAAACATTTTCAATATTTCGAGTAAAAATATTTCCGGCGTTAAAATCCTTAATACTTAAAAATTCGCTGCACGGATAAATATCGCCGCTGGCGGATATGGCAAAAAAACATCTGCCGCCGCCGCACGGTGATATATCGCACATCAAATTACGCGCTGTAGGGGCAACGATGGACAGTATTATATTTGCGAAATTGGATATAATAATTTTTCTTCCTGACTTTCTGAATAATTCATGGCTTTTATCCAGCGCTTTTATGAAAAATGATGACGCGATGTCTTCGTCAGGCAAAACCGACTCCGCTTTTTCCATGGTTCTCCGTATCATATTCAGCATGCAGGATGAAACATTATAGTCATGCAGAAATTCGACCATGTCCGGCAAATTCCGGACATTGGCGGAATTGATGGTACACATGACATTGAGCCTATTGTAATTTCGTAATTTTTCAAGAGCGTTAATACTGTTATTAAAATAGCCAGTATTGTCCCATTTTTTCCTCGTTATATCATTTATGTCTGCTTGCGTACCGTCCAGGGATATTCCAATTCCCAATTCATTTTTTTTAATAAAAGCTATCTTGTCCGAGTCGAGTAAAATGGCGTTTGTCTGAATTCCGAAATTAAAATGTTTTTTAAATTCTGTAATTACCCTGAACAAAGTATCTGCATTTAGCAAAGGTTCCGCTCCATGAAAAATAATATCCGGCTTTCGGGCGTTTTTGACTGTATTGGAAAAATAAATCATCAGTTTCTGCAGTATGATCGTCAGATTTTCATATGAAAGAAGCTCGCCGTTCATGCGGCTTTCTTCCGACAGGTAGCAATATGGGCAATTGGAATTGCAGCGATCAGTTGGATTAATATATGCCGCGGCAGGGAGCAACCCAAACCGCAAGGTATTCATTTCTGTCAAGAATTTTTTTTCGGATTTCCTGAACGAATTAACAAAATGCCGGTCATGCAGGGTTGCTGCTATTTCTTCCTTTTTAATCAAACTCCAAAATGCCGTATCCGGGTTAATAGCCGCAACATAATAATCGTGCGAAATATCCAAAAACTGAAAAAACGGACCGTTTCCGGCATTAATATGGTATTTTAAAACTTGTTTATTTTTCATGTAAAGCTCCTTTGTTAAGAGGGCCGCAGTAATCTNNCGAAAATTTTTATTTAACTAAAATGTAATGAGATAAGCCTGTACCTTTTATAATACAGCTTTTTCTGTAAGCGATAATTTTTTTCATAGATTTCTCCTTTTTTATTTACCTTGCGGAACGTTACGTACTCATGACGCCGAGTAGTTTCATTGTTTAGAGATTGTTTTTAAAAATCAGGGAGGACGAGCGTTGTATATGATTGATTTGAATAAATGAAATATGAAATAAATTTTTTGAAGTGTTTCAGTCATCTGGTTAATCCGTACGGGAGATTAAAGGACTAGATCCAGCGACTTTTGTTCCGTAAATAAGGCAGGCTTTCTGACTTCAGGCGATTAAGCAGGTCTTCCCGATTTCTCAGTGACTATCTCGCGCCAATGCGCCAGCTTAAAATTGTACGCTGCTAAAACAGCGTGCCTGTTACAGCTTCGGCTGGGAAGCGGCGGACTCGCACCGCCTTTCCTATTATCTGTATAAATTATATACAGCACCTATGCAATTAATTTATAATAGATTATGTTAAAAAGCAAACAATCCTTTTAGATCATAANNCCGAAAAACAATTTGTTTTCAGGTTTTGGATAGAAAAATAAACTGATTACTGCGCCGTGTTTTCTGCACAAATGAAAACCGCCAAAGAACACGCAAAAGCATTACCAGGGCGCTGAAATCGGCAATACCGGTAAAAACCAATATTAGGTAAAAAGAAAATTATTCATAAAAAAACAACACCTTGAGTGTTTTTTCCAGTTGTTTCTTGTTTTAAAGGCAGACACTTTTGTTGTCTGATTACTGCTATTTTCTGCGGAATCAGTTTGCTTTGAAGGATTTTTAAGAACGTTTTTTATTTTTGTCCAGGGACTATATAAAAGGCGGCTTTCAGATAGCCGCCATTTATGGCATCAAATTTTTTAAAAATATATCCCGGTGATCAGTCTTGCCTGGTATTTTGTATGCTCATCAAGTATAAGATTATTTCCCAGCTGAAATAACCAGTTAAAGGCAAGCCAGCCTTTTTTCGCAGAAAACGAAAACGTAGGACCAAAAAAATGAACAGAATGTTCCCATTTTCCTTCGACATTTTCATTATGATTTAAATATTCTGTTCCGGCTGAAAACCAGGGAACAATTTTATATGCAATTCCTGCTGTTGGAACAAGTTTNNTTTTTTTTCCAGCAAAAAAGCCGACACTCCGACTTTTCCCTCAATTTCCATTTCATCAGTCTTGTAAATATATTCAATATATCCAAGCGGTTTGATTATGGATAATTGATGCGGTACATACCTGAGACGCAGTTTCATACCTCTGTATTTTAACGATTCCCTGTGTTTTTGTGTCAATATATGATACAACCCGATGTCAAAATCTTTTGATAGTCCGTATTCAAACTCAACCAGGTGCTCCCATGCAAGATAGGAAGATGTTTTTTGAACCAAAGCCGTATTGTATATTTCCATTTCTGCAAATCCTTCCGGAGTAACAACAGATTCATAGCTCCAGACCATTTGCCTCCGATCTGCATATATTATTGAAATGCATACAGCAAACATACCTGTATAAAGGTTGATTTTATAAAATATTTTTTTTAACATGTTTTCTCCTGTTAATTTTTAATTTAAAGTATTTTTTAAACACAATATGTGTGTTTTTTATATATCAAGGAGCGCGTATAGATATCATTGTATTATAAAATGATTTTGAATTTCAATTTCATTATTAAGGTAAATAAATTTACTTGCTGAAGCGTTACAAACAGAATGATTTTGTTTATTCATTTTATTAATATTCATCTTTATTCCTCACGGTACAACGATGTCTACTTGCAATCCGAACAAATTCCATATATTTCCATTCTATGCCGCTTCGGCATAAAATTATATCTTCCGCACAATTTATCCTGTAAATCTTCAATCTGCTGATCTACTACCTCAATAAATTTTCCGCATTTTGTACATATAAGATGATCATGATGCTCATGANNTTTTTATCTCCAAAATCAACTTCCCGGGCAAGACCCGCTTCACAGAACAGTTTAAGATTGCGGAATACTGTTGATTGACCGATATTTTTATGCTTTTTACGAATAATATCATGCAACTCTTCTACGGTTAAATGTTTTTCTGTTTTAATGAAGTACTCAAGCACAATTTCACGCTGGGTTGTTGATTTCAGGCTCTTGTCTTTCAGGTAATTATTTAATATTTTCAGTTCTTCGGACATAATAATTAATAGTGAATTTGAAATCCAATTTCATAATTATATTCTGCTTTGAGACTTTTGTCAAGTATTATCCAATTATTTCATTTTTGCCATCCAATGTTTGATTAAATCAGTTCAGCGCCAGTTCTTTGGCGTGGTTTAAAATATCTTCTTCAGATATACCGGGAAAATGCGTTGAATGAATAATCTTCCCGCTTTTATCGATAAAAAAAATGTTTCGCAGCGGACACGAATTGGGAACATATTTGCCGGTAAATTTTTCTGTCGCCTCTCCATGCGGATCATAAAGAAATCTTGTGGTCAGTTTATATTTCCGTATAATATCCTCAACTGTCTTGCGGTCTTTTCCAAGCTGGCTTACGGCAACTACTTCAATGTTTTTACCCGAATACTCATTGTTAAGCTTCTCTATAAATGCCAGTTTGTCCTGACATCCGCCGCACAGATTTGTAAGCCATAATATAACCGCCTTGTGATTTTTAAAAGCGGAAAGCGAAAACTGTTTTCCTTGAAAATCTTTCAGGGAAAAATCCGGTGCCATATTATCATTTGTTGCCCCCGCTGAAAGAAACAACAGCAGTATAACAGACGGAAATACTCCGGCAGACAGATTACTCATATTGCGCTCCATATTGCATTTTAAACCTGATTATTATATTTTGACTGAAACAGTTGAGCCTATTATATGAACAGGCTTCCAGACGCCTGAGGTATTTACGCATTGCCTCAGGTAATACAGGGCAATGCCGAATTGTTCAAGGGGGGCCAGACTTAAACCGCCGTACAGCCTGTTCATTGATAATATGCCGGCAGAAGGAATGGGAAATTTAAAAAATATTTCGTCTTCGATATAAAATCCAAGTTTTACTCCGGAAATTACCGGCGAATATACCGAAGAAAGATTCCTTAAAAATGTATATGAACCGGAGGCGGCTTTTGTAAATCTCGGTTCAACCTGTATCCTGTTTGCTATTTTCAATCCCTTTAATTTTTCAAACTTTTTGGCGGCGGACAGATCCAGATATGGCGAAAGATAAAAAGCGCTGTCCGCTTTTAGCAGTAGTCTCGATGCAAACGCAATATTGAAAATGGATTTAAAGAAAGAAAATCCTGCCTTAATATCCTGCAGAAGCAAATCCACACTGCCGGCAGGTACATTAAGTCTCATCTGTGATAAAACCGAAAACGAGACGCCTTTTTCGCTTTTTTTTGCCAGGTTTACTGAATACCAGTACTGATCAAGCGCAAAGACCGGAAATGAAATTATAAAAAGAACAGCAATAATAGTTGTTTTCATAAGCGACTCCTGCAATGGTTTTATTTATCGCCGCATGGGGCAATATCCGATATCGAAAAAGAAATGGTTTTCTGTACCTGACAAATATGTTGATGCGGCCGGTTCCGGCAGAACTTTTTTTACTTCAATTTCGTATTCTTTATATATTTCATTTAACTTGTAATTGTTTTCGGAAATTTCCTGCAATTTGCCGCTAATCGCTTTTTCATCAGGCTTATCTTTCAATCTCAAGGCCTCAAGCTCCAGCCGCCCGGTATAAATTTCTTTTTTTAGTTTAAAAATTTTATCTTCATAATTTTGATTTACTATTCTTATTTTTTCTCTCTGTGCCGGATCGAGATCATCAAGGTAACTGGCACTCATCCAGGGACAATGCCGTGCGCCACAATGCATTAAATATGATCTATTAATATACGTGTTGTTCATATATCGGTTCCCCTGCATCCGGCACTGTGAAAATCCTATCTGCAAATTCGCGAAAATTAATGTAATGATTAAAAAGATTAGGTTATTCATTCTGTTTTCTCCTCTAATTCAGTATTTCTTTTTTTCTCGCCTGAAATTCATCGGAATTTATTTCACCGGAAGCGAAACGCCGTTTAAGAATATCAAGAGCGCTTTCTTTTCTTCCGTCATTTCCGGAAAAACGTTTTATCAGCCAGATTAATCCTGTGATAATGATAATCCAGAACAGAATCCCAAAGAGCATACCAAGATGTCCCCTGCCCAAAAATCCGGCCATCGGCCAAAAATGCGAATAACACATAACAACCTCCATTTGTTGTATTTATTATTAAAGACGGGCAGAACTCTAAATAGTTACGCGGCAAGAAAAAAAAATTACTGCCAGGGACAATTCATTTTACGGGGAGCGCATCTCATTCTTTCCATATTTCTCCTGCTCTTTCCGTCAGCGCACCGGCCGCACATATCAATAACTTCGTCAATGGCTTTTTTTGTTTCTTCATTCTTAATAGCGGGCCTGATATTCTCGAATACTTCCTTCTGATGCATATTGAAATGGGTAATTTTATTAAGAATTATATCCGGCTGGCTCTCCGCGGAATTTAATATGGTATGCAGTGCTGTTTTAATTTCATCCAGAATATCCTTTAAAATTGCCTGGTCTGGTTCTTCCCTGTTGCTTACAATTTTCAGCAGCTCCTTTAACCTGTTGTCGGCAAATACCATATGAAGCTCGATTTTGTCTTCTTTATCTATTGTCAAAAACAATTTGATTTTTTCAGAAAAAATTTTTACAGGATAAAAAAAATCGCCCGGATTACTGCCGGCAGAAGCTTTTACCGGCATCCAGGCAAGCGCAGCCACAACAAGAATAACAGATGCCAGCCTTCCGAATAAATTCTGAAAAAGAAAAAATCTGCCAGGATCCATGTGTTTTACGAGACTATTTTTTTTACCGGACGCTTTTCCGATTTTTATTAACACGGCCAGAAAAGCAGAACTATTGTATTCAGGTTCCGGTATTTTTTTTATTTTTCCTGATAATTCCAGAAGGGACTTGAGTTCTTCCGCGTATTGCGGATATTTTCGCAGACATTCGTCTATCTGCATGCCGTTTTGAATATCAAAAAGGCAGTTATCGAATACATCTTCAATTTTCATTGCCATACATCTCTTGCAAATAATTCTTTTAATGTTTTTACAGCTCTGAATTGCAGAACTTTTACTGCGCCTGTTGATTTTCCAAGAATTTCCGCGGCTTCATCATTGGAATATCCCTGAACAAATTTTAAAATAAGGACATTTCTCTGCTCTTCGGTCAGCATACCAAGAGCCTTTTTAAGCTGTTCCTGATTTAGAATTTTATCTGTTTCATCGCCGGCAGATACCTTGTTTATATAATCAGCTCCACTCTCTGAAAAAGCGTTTTTTTCTGATGCCCGATGCCTGTAAAAATCCGTAACAATATTAAATGCAATTTTATAGATCCACGCAGAAAACCGGCCGTGTTGAGTGCTTATTGATCTGGCCATTCGGAGGAAAACCTCGCCGGTTAAATCCTCAGCGTCTTCTTTATGATTTACCCTGTAAAAACAATAAGTAAAAATTTTTGGATACAGATATTCACAAAGCATGGCAAGTGATTTTTCATCCCCCTGTTTTGCATTGTTTACAATACCTTCCAGTTCGGAATCGTTGATTTTGTATTTCTTCTCATTATACAAAGACGTATATCCTTTCAAAAAGTTACGCGAAAATCATCCGGCGGAATTTACAGGTTTTTCGTAAAAAAATATTTTTTGGGACAGCTCTCCCGGCCTGAAGGTTTTTCCGTCAGAATGTAATAACCTTGTCCGCCCATTCGACCATTTTTATACAGTCGTTCATGGTGGAAATCGGACATGCCTCTGTGCTGTCCATTTGCCTGGATTTCAGACAGGTTCCGCAGGCAAGGACAATTCCGCCCGCATCAATGTACGTCCTGAACTGTCCGGATACATCATACTTTTCATGAGACAGGTTTTCGCACTCCACAGCTTCGCCCATGAGAAAGACCTTAACTTCATGTCCGTTCTTCATTGACGCGGACGCGAATCTGAAAGCGTTCCACGCTTTTTCATACTCTTTTGTCTCCAGAATAATCCCGAATTTCATAATTCCTCCTGAAATTATAGTGATTAATTTGATTTGTCAAAAATATTTTTCAGCTTGTCAAGAACATAATTGATTTCATTTTCAGTTGTATATCTGCCCAGACTGAAGCGCAAAGCTCCCCGTCCTTCCTTTTCGGTCAATCCCATGGCCTTTAGTACCGGGGACATGGCCGTTTGCCCTGAATGGCAGGCGGAACCGGTTGAAGCGGCTATATCCTGCAGCTTCTCAATAATTTCATAACCATGAAATTCGGGAAAACTCACATTAAGTGTATTTGGCAACTTCAGATCATAATGCCCGTTGAGCCTGATCTTTTTCCCAAAAAACGATTTTAACTGATTATAGAAATAATCTGTTAACGATTTTATTTCATTGTTTTGCGCGTATTTTTTTGCGATTTCACACGCCTTGCCCAGTGCGACAGAAAAAACAACATTCTCTGTTCCCGCGCGATGCCCGTTTTCCTGGCCTGCGCCGTGTATCAAAGGCTCGATTTCAATGCTT
>DNNS01000549.1 GCA_003497555.1 Spirochaetia bacterium | reverse complement strand
AAACCAATTTCAGCGATCGTTTTATCGAAGGAACCAATCTGAATGTATCTCCGTCAGTAAGTATTACCGCTCCCGGGCAAAATGAAAGCTATGCCTGCGGAGATCTTATTACGATAAAGGCAGAAGCTTCTGACAGTGATGGAACCGTAAGCAAGGTAGATTTTTATATAAACTCCGAATTAATTGCATCAGACAGCTCTGCTCCCTATGAAACGGTCTGGAGTAATACCAATGCCGGCGCATATTCAATTAAAGCATCTGCAACTGACAACAACAGCGCAAGTACATTATCTGCTGCTGTGGAAATCGCAGTTACATCCAGAATAATTCCCGATACTGTCAGGAATTTTTCTGCTTCAACATTGCCCAATGCGGTAAAACTAAAATGGCAGCCGGGCGTTAATATNNATACTGCAGGCGCTTACTATGCAGTTAAAACCGGGGAAAACAGTGATGATGAAAGCCTTGTTTATATGGACAGAGATGCTGCCCGGGGCGTAACTTATTACTACCGTATTGTTACCATAGGGCCAGCAGGCGCAAGGAGTGCGGATTCGGCGGAGGTCAGCGGCAGATCCGGCGATATGTTGAAAATAAATAATTCTTTCTGCAAAATAAATGAGGGCAAGAGACCGGAAATTTCCTTCCGTAACGAAGATAGCGCCATTAAAAAAATCAGACTGCAGATTATCGATCTTGCCAGCGGGAAAATTATTTTTACTTCTCCGGAATCGGATTTCACCGGAAATTTCAGTTACCGGTGGGAAAACGCGCTGCAGGTGAAAAGCGGCGTATATTATGTCGAAATATTGGTAAAAAAACATAATGAGGATTACGGGGTAATATCAAGGGAAAGGATAGTAGTTGTAAAATAACAGCCGTTTCTGATGCCCGTCATTCCGGGGGTACTCTGGAATGACGGGTATCAGGCTGTAAAACATTTTAAACTGATAAGCTCCATTCAAAACAATCACAATTCAGCAATATTTTCCGCAAGCTCCGGTAATAATTATAAATACACTTTGTATACCGTTAAATAAAATACCCTGTGGGCGGCGGGGCGGCAAATAAAAAAATCTGTACTTGATCAGTTTATACAGGTCATAAACAAAACGATAATCCTTTTGCGGAGTTATGTTCTTTAAAATTCCACCCGGAAACCACCCATGAACATGAATGGAAAATCCAGTACATCTTTTCTGAGAAGCGCTGACGCGCCAAGGCTTTCGGTGCGGGGAATCCTGATATCAGCTCCTTTTTTATCATTTTTTTTTACTCCCGGATCAACATAATAACTATACGACATTATGTTCCGGTTATTATAGATATTGATAAATGATACGTACGTGGAGGATTTAACGCGGCCTCCTGAAGCAAGATCCACCCACCACAGCAGAACATTGGGCAGGGTAATCCTGAGATCAAGCTTGTGAAAATCAGAAGTGCGCGCACTGTTGTATTTGCCGTACTGAATGGTATAATGCGTTCCCTCTCCCGGAATTTCATAGCGCATGACATTGGTGGCCGGAGTGTAGGGCTTACCTGAGAGATAGCGGAAATCAAGCGAAATCCTGCCGTCGCCCAAAAATATTTTTTCCCATTTGCGCTGGTTTTTACGCGCATAACGCACTTCCAGAACGCAGGATCCGGTATGACGGCGCAGATAGGACGGTGTAAACCACTCAAGTTCCGGAGGGGCGGTTTCTCCGTAATCTCCCCGCTCGCGCAGGAATATTTTTTCCTTGGCATCACAATAACTGTATGAGATCCAGCCGTTTACCCAGTCCTGCGGTCTTTCTCTTTTCTGGAAATATACAGAAGCGCCGAATGCCTCGCGTTTGCCTGAATTCAGATATTTATTGGTAAGGTCGGATTCAACCAGGCGGTCATATTGCTTGAAATAACCTTCCACCCGGGCCAGGAGCAGTCTGTTTCCGAAATCAACGCCCGTGCAATAGTGAATAGCCTGCTCCGGTTTTAAATGCGGATTGCCGCGCGAGGGATCTACATAGGTAAGGTTCATAACATGCGCATAATAAATTCCAGACCGGGCATAAATATCAAGTTCAGGACTAAGCTCGAATTTGATGCCGCCGCGCGGAGAAAACGTCCGGTGTTTGGTCATGGTCTGATAATCGAAACGCCCGCCTATTTGCAGATACAGTCCGGGCAAAATACGGATATCATCCTGGGCGTAGGCGCTGTAATAATTTTCATCGCGGTCATTGTATTTCATTTCATCTACCGTGTTGGTCCAGTTGGAGCGCGATAAATAATAGATATCATATTTCCATTCCAGCGCCTGGGAATTAATATACATGGCGAATATTCCTGCGTCAATTTTATGGCGCTCCGGTGAATTTATATTCAGAAACGACGAGAGCTGGTAATAATACATTTCCTGCTTCCAGGATCCGTTTACAATATAATCGCTGGGCGTACCCGGAGTACCGGTTACAGTAGCGGACCCGTTCCCGAAATGCGGAGTAATCGACAGCACGGTTTCGATTTTATCAGTACCGCGCAGCCGGTGCGTATGAGCCAGTTTGCCGATAATCTGGGAATTTTTATATCTGCTCCATCCGCTTAAATCCGGAGGTTCGCCGGAAGCTTCGCCCATTTCCAGGTCCAGTTTCCATTTCATTCCTTCCTGGCTTCCGAAGGTCATAAACGAGAGCGTATCTTTACTTCCGATCTGCGCATTCATTTTAAAAACTCCGTCCCATATATAGGGAAACTGCACGCCTTCGGTATTATTGCCGTACAGCTGGTTCATGATCCAGTCATAATAGGTGCGCCGCATATTCATGAATACCGTTACCTTTTTGCCCAAATGCCCCGCAATCCGGGTTTCGGCTGCGGAACCTGCCAGGTCAATAAATCCGGACCATTTATCCGGATGCCCCGAGCGTACATTTACATCAATAATTCCGGAAAGCCCCTGGGCATAACGCGCCGGGTAGCCGGCAGTATAAAGATCCACACTTTCCACAGTATTGGGATTGAAAATGGAAACTGCCCCGCCCCAATACGAGGGTGCGAGTACCAGCACACCGTCCATAGCTGCCAGGTATTCCCACTCCGACCCGCCCTGTATGTACATTTTGGAATCNNGAGGATACGCCGGGCATGGTCTGCAGTGTCTTGGTAACATCGCCGATTATATGCTGGCTGGTGCGGGAAATATCCTGCGCGGAAATCCTGGTGCGCAAAGTAACAGAGCCCTGTCCGTCCTTGGTACTGGTAATATAAACTTCCTGCATCCGTTTGGCTTTTTTACCGGCGCTGCTTACCTCGGCTTTTGCGGAATGCAGAGTAAAAATTATTTCATCACGGGCAGAAAAATCTGCAGATGCTTCCAGTACCTCAAATCCCGTAAGAGCCATGGTGACATTGAGCAGGAGAGAAGCGGGATTAAGGGCAGTAATGTTTACCCGGCCTTCTTTATCTGTATACTGGATCTGCAGGCCCTCAATAAATACTGCAGCGTTGGTAACCGGAATACCGGTATCTGTCTGAAAAACCAGTGACTTGTCGGCAAAAAGAGGAAGAAACAACCCGAGAGAAATATAAACTGCCGCCAGCAGTACTGATGGTTTTATTCTGATTTTTGTCATTGTTTTTCCAAATTCGCTGCCCTGCAGAAAAATATTTTTTATAATCCAGACCAGGGCGCTTTTTTGCGCATATTTCCCGGTTTTTTGCTTTTGAAATACTTTATCCATGGCAGATGCTCCTGTCAGTTTCCGGCTTTATATTCGCTCGGAGTTATTTTTTCATGTAATTTAAAAACTTTACTGAAATATAGTTCATCGGAAAATCCCGCCTCACGCGCCGCTTCTTTTACCGGAAAACCGCGCTGTAACATTTCTTTTGCCCGGTCAAGCCGTTTTTTTAAAATATATTCGCGCGGACGCATGCCTACGAGCTTTTTGAAAATCCCGCAGGTATAATCTGCGCTGTAAGGCGAGCAGGAAAGAATTTTCCGATCAATTTCCGGATCGGAAATATGACGATCGATTTCAGTCAGAATGTTCATGATAAACAGATACCGGTTTTCAATATTTTTTTTAACGGATATAAAGGCATATTCAATAAAACGCGCCAAGATCTGCCACAAACGCGCATGCTGCAGCAGTCTGCCGGTCTGTTTTTCATTAAGATCGGTATATTCCCGGTATGATCTGCAGATTTCATCCCAGGGCAGAATTTTTACCAGGGGCCGGTATTCAATCAGGGAAAAAAAATCAAGCTCCCCGAATATTTTCAAGTCAAAATGCTGGGCAGTAGCCCTGAAGTTTTCGCATCCCCGGTGACGGGCTTCTACCTGTATATCCGGACCGACCAGCAGAGACATGCCTGATTTCAGTATAAATTCCCTGCTGTTCAGGTAAAAACAGGCCTCTCCGCCAAAACAGGTAAACAAGTCATAATCGCGATAGCATGTATTTGTTATGCTCCAGGAAGAATCGCGGCTCTGACAAAAAGGGTTCTGGTTGATAAACAGGCGTAAATTTTCAGGATGAAGATTGTTTATGAAATCATTACCGGAAATTTCCATGTTTTTTCGGGAAAATTCTATTCCTGTAGCGCTCATTGCAGTATATAATTATACCATAACCGTAAAAGGAGCGCTCTGAATATGAATAAATTAAAAATTGCAGTTATCGGTATCGGCAATATGGGAGGCCCTCATTGCCGCGATATTAAAACGCTTCCCCGCTGTGAACTTACTGCAGTTTGCGATACTAACCGCGAAAAAGCCGACAAAGCAGCTGCTGAATTCGGCTGCCAGGCTTATTACGATCACCGCTCCCTGATAGCCAAAGCGGGTATTAATGCAGTAATAATTTCCACCCCCCATTATGATCATACGGTAATTTCCATCGACGCCTTTAAAGCCGGCCTGCATGTACTCAGCGAAAAACCGGTTGCTGTGCATGTCAATGATGCCCAAAAAATGATCCGCGCCTTTAAAAATGCCCAAAAGAAAAAACCGGATATTCAATTTGCCGCCATGTTTCAGCAGCGCACTTTTGAACACTGGAAAAGAATTAAAAGCATGGTATCCGGAGGCGAACTTGGAAAAATTGTACGCGCTACCTGGATTATAACCGACTGGTTCCGCAGCCAGCGTTATTATGACAGCGGTGGCTGGCGTGCAACCTGGAGCGGCGAAGGCGGCGGAGTTTTAATTAATCAATGCCCGCATAATATAGATTTGTTTCAGTGGTTTTTCGGAGTGCCCGATAAAATACGCGCATTTGCCGGCATAGGAAAATATCATAATATCGAGGTAGAAGACGAGGTCAATGCCTATTTTGAATATAAAAACGGCATGACCGGGCAGTTCATCACTACTACCGCAGAATTACCGGGAACCAACCGTCTGGAAATTGCCGGAGAAAACGGGAAACTCGTTTATGAAGACTGTAAACTGACTTTTTATAAAAATCCCGAGTCAATGTTTGCTTACTGCCGGAAAACAGAAGATTCCTTTGGAAGAATGAAGCCTGAAAAAAACGAGACGATTTTTGAACCGGCAGCAGGCGGAGCGCATAAAAAAGTCATCAGCGCTTTTACTGATGCTGTTTTAGAAGGCAGCCCCCTGATTGCCCACGGGTCAGAAGGTATAAATTCTGTTGCTATGGCTAATGCCATGCTGCTTTCTTCATTTAAAAATAAAACCGTTGATCTGCCTCTGGACGGAGACGAATACGAGATTTTGCTTGGTAAACTTACGGCGAAATCAAAATTTAAAAAAAATACCGTTAAAGCCGACAGTATTGATATGTCAAAAAGTTTTTAACAAGGAGTCGTCATGTCCGGAGG
>DNNS01000475.1 GCA_003497555.1 Spirochaetia bacterium | reverse complement strand
TCGGCCGGCAGCTACAGAATTTTTATTTGTACGCGCCTGGTTACGAAATACCTGCCTACCAGCGCCATCGGTAGTCCTTGGAGCACCAACACTGAAGGATATGTTGATACGCTGAATCCTAAAGCTATAGATTTGTTCATTCGTCTTACCCACGAGCAGTATGCCAAGCAGGTTGGAAAATATTTCAGGAAAGTTATAAAAGGAATATTCACCGATGAGCCGACCATACTTCGTATGCATGAAACACCTGCGGGCTGGGACCAGGTACGCGATTTACCATGGACGAGTGAGTTGCCGTTAATATTTAAAAATGAGCATGGCTATGATTTAATAGACGCTGTTCCTCTGCTGATCTCTGATAGTTCCTCCGCGGCGGCTGTTGAAAAACGCCGTGATTTTTGGGGAACCGTATCTGAGCTATACCTGAACTCCTATCACCGGCAGATCAGATCCTGGTGCGACCAACATGGTATTCTCTACAGCGGACATGTTTTATCCGATAAGCGGCCTCATGGATGGATCGAAAATCAGGGGGACTATTTCAAATGCATGGAGGTATTTAATTTACCAGCTATGGATCATGTGTGGGGAACTCCGTGCCTGGCTGCCGGGAAGAAACGTCTCTGGACTACTTATGAATTCGTTAACGCCAAGGTGATCGCAAGTATTGCCTGTCAGCATAATCTGAAAAGGGTTTGCTGTGAAACTTTTGCTCTCGGCGGCTTTTCTGCATCATTAGAGGATTTTAAAATTACTACCGGTTTTCTCGGCGCTCTGGGCGTGAATATGATTCTGGTATCAGGCTTCCAGTATTCGTTACGCGGTAACCGCAGGCGGGTGGTCCCGACCGTTCATTCTTATCAGTCCCCCTGGTGGAAATATTACCATCTGTATGCCGAGTATACTTCAAAATTATGCCGTTTGCTGGCTTCTTCCCGTCACCATCCTGACTGCACGCTTGTTTATTCCGCTTCTGACTGGATGGCTGCTTCACCTCATTCCCCAAAAGGCGAAGCTCTTTCTGCTTTCGTGCGATTGCTTCTTGAAGCGCAGATTGATTTTAATTTTGCTTCTGAGCCTTTTTCAAGGGAAGCAGCATTAAAAAAAAACATTACATTGCTTGATCCTGATTTTTCTTCACTTGAAAAAATAAAACATACAATAAAACTTGATTTGCCTGATGGCGAATCGAAACATGTAATCGTCAATCAGCGGCGCCTTGGCCAGGACAGGCTTTACATTATTGTCTATTACGGCAGAAAAAATATCAGGGGAACTATAAGCCTTCCGACAGCAGGCAGACCGCTTTTGATTGATTTGGAGGCAGGCAGCAAGCGCGCACTTTTTCACAGGAAGAAAAAACATAGTATTGAAATTCCGGTAAGATTATACCCGGGCAGTGTACTGCCGATACAAATGGCTGGAAAGCTCCCTGCGGCAAAGCCCCTGCGGATGGATCAGCAGTGGCAGGAGCTTATGCCGCTTGACGGGCCATGGAAAATATTTCCGCTTAAACCGAATGCGGCTATGCCGGATTGCTGGCAAGTTCAATACCATGGCAAATGGATTAAAACCCGGGGCGAACGGTTGTATCTGGATTTTGCAGTAGAAAAAGGCCTCGCCATTAAATCCAAATTCCAGATTTGTTTCAGGCCGCCAAGTCTGCACGCTGCCTATGAAAAAAGTGTAATCAGCAGCCTGCGTATAAACGGTAAAATAGTTACTTCTCGTGAATGCGCTAGTGGATTTTTCGATGAATCTACCCGCGAACGCGACATTACCGGTTATTTAAAAACAGGCGCAAATGAAATTGAAGCTGTGATGACAATTCCGGAATATGAACGTCATATCAACTATTACGGCGATCCGAAACTGCCGCCGATTTTTATCTTTGGTGATTTTGCTGCAGGAAAAAACGGCTTGTGTGCCCGGCCTGAAACTTTGTCCTGCGGTTCCTGGACGGATCAGGGCTTTCCGCGCTACTCCGGGACGATACGTTATGAGCAGACTTTCGAGTGGAAACCCCGCTCCGGCCGGCGTTCACAGCCAATCGTTTTTAATGCGGATATACATGGCGGCGTGATGACGCTGAGAATTAACGGCTGGCAAATAGGCTGCCGCGCGTGGGCTCCTTATTTTCTGGATGTCAGCAGAACGCTGCGCAGGGGAGAGAACCATATTGCTATCGAGGTGACCAATACTCTGGCCAACTTCATTGAGCATCCTCTGCCCTCCGGTCTGGCCAGTGCGGGTCTGGGGGTGATGACTGATTAGCAAGGGGCCGGGTTATATTAAAAAACGCGACCCGATTGCTGTCTCTGCTTTCATCCGCGGATTAATTAAATGTTAGTGCCCGAATCATTTAAATTTTACAAAATTTTACTTTAATTTTAAACTATCAGGTAAAACACCAGACAACAAAGCCTGAAAATGAGCATTCTGCCGGGCGGTATAAAAAAAATTAATTAATATGCAGCTGGAAAATTATATTTCTCAGATCAGCCGTGAAACCGGCGCTGTAATTAATATCAATATTTCCAGGCATCCGGCATTTTCGCATATGTCTTCGCTTAAATTACCGCCTGACCTTCTCGTGCATAGCGGAAAATTGTGTGTTTGGGCCAGGCGCGATAAAAACATCCGCATCTGCCGGCAAAATAAAGCAAGAAGCCTGCAGGTAGCATCCAGAGGCAGGGAGTTTTGCGGTACTTGCCCCTGGGGCATCTGGGAGCTGGTTATACCGGTTAAATTTTTTGACCATTATGAAATTGTAATTTATCTGGGATATTTTTTACAACCAGATTCAACTGTAAAATATTTAAATGACAAGGAATACCCCGGTCCGCTGCCTCCGGTAATAACTCCTGAGAAAATAAAACGTCTGCGCCATTACGGCAGGTTTCTTTCCCAGTTTATCAAATTGGAACTTGAAAACTATACAGAAGAAAAAAAATCCACCGCCAAACAGCAGCCGGAAGAGTATTATAGTATCTGCTGTCAGAATTATATTAACGAAAAATATCAGGAAAATATATCATTATGTGATTTGGCCAAAAAACTTAAAGTTAATTCCAACTATCTTGGCGGATTACTGAAAAAAGACAGCGGTAAAACTTTCCGCGAGCTTCTATTAACCAAGCGCCTTTATATTGCCACTCTATATCTTGCTATGCACGGAGATTTAAATATTTCCCGGATTGCTTTTAAATGCGGATTTGACGATAGTAATTATTTCTGCAAGGTATTTTCCAGGGAATTCGGCCTTTCTCCGCGACAGTACCGCTTACGCCATTATACCACCATGGCCGACAAAATAATAAAAATACAAAAAGGCCTGTAAACCTGTGTTTTTTTCTATTTATTGAAAAATAAATCAAGGAAATGAAGTATTTTTTAAAGTAAAATATTACTATGGTTGGGAATTTTTACATGTTTTTTTATGAGGCTGATTATGCATAAATACAATTTCAGGCAAAAATACCGGTTAGATAAAACTATTACAAATAAAAAAAAACAAATTTTTATTGCTATTATATATTTATTAATATTTATACAGACTGTTTTCCCGGGTAATTTATTCTATAATTCCAGTTTTGAACTGGGAGACAAGGGCTATGCGTGTTTTACGGAAATCCCCTATGTTTTCGGCGAAAAAATAAATTATCATGGCTCGCCGATGAGTATTGATTATGCAAATGCGTTCATTGGAGAAAAATCTCTTCTTTTATCTATCAAAGCAAATACTTATATCCGCTTAAGTGTTCATGAAATGGAACTGCAGCAAGGGCAGAAATATACAATTTCATTTTATGCTAAAAACAACCAGGAAAAATGCGTGCTTAGAGTCAATTTTGCTTCGGTAATGGGTGGATGGCGCAGTGCACTATCGACCAATATTATAATTGATAGTCCTGATTGGCAGCGTTATAGTTGTTCATTTGTTATTAATCAAAAACCTAAATATGATTTTGAAAAATATTACATTCCTTATTTTATGAATATGAAAACCAATGCAGCTCAGTTATGGTTAGATGCCATGCAGCTTGAAGCTGGTGATCTGAGCGCTTATTCGCCTGCCCGGCCGCTGGAGTGTGCAGTCTATGTTCCAGGTTTATATACACAAGAAGAGCAGCTTAAAGGTTCCTTGCAGGTAATATCGTATCAAGACATGATTGCTGCCCGCAAAATATCTTTAACCTTAGCGGATAATTTTTTTAACAAAACAATTGGAACTCAGGAATATCAGCTTGATCTGCCTGCCGGAAAAACTGTCAGTAAAGATTTTATTTCTGAAAATAAACGTTTGGGCTCTTTACGTCTATGCCCTGATACCAAAGATGCCGTTTATTCTTCAGCATATTTTGTACGCATTGTTAAACCAGGGAAAAAATGGGGGAATGGATTTCAAATGGGAATGCATACCGGAGTTTTAGAACGAATGAGGCTGGAAAACAATGTGTGGGGCAGTCAAGATCTTCCGTCTTTACGCTGGAATGATAATCTTGGCGCACCCGGTAGTACCGGCCGGCTGGTGAGGCTTTCCGGCGCCACCTTTGCCCATTCCTGGGGAAGTTTTGCGCCGTTTTATCTGGGACTACTGAAGCCTGAGAAAAATAAATATAACTGGATCCTGGCTGATAGTTTTATAGAAGAAGCGGAAAAAAACAGCCTTGCTCCAATTGCGGTAGTGCCGACTCAATCGCTTATTGCAGAACGCAGCGGCAAGGACAGCGGGAAAATGCTGCCAGCCTGGCTGAGAGATTTGGATACCATGAAAAATCCCAAAGGCACAACCCTGGGCGACTGGAAAATGATGAAAATTATTCTTCCGCCGCCGGAGATTATTGGCGAGTTTTTTAGCGCCATGGCCAAACGTTACGGCAGCCGGGTAAAAGCTTATCAGCTCTTCCCGGAAGCAAACGGCTATATGCAGGCGGAACATTTTATCGATTACATTAAAGCAGTTTATCAGGTTTTAAAAAAAGAAAACCAGGAAAATAAACTCATTGCCCTGACGCCGACAGAAGATTTTGATTCCCAGGTTGAGGGCTTTTTCAGCAAATGTCTTGCTCTGGGCGCTGGAAATTATTGCGATATCTATGCTGTTCATCCCTACCGCGCCCGTATGGATGACAGCCCGCTTTCCGCCATGAAAGGTATCCGAAATTTATGGGGAATCATGGATAAGTATAATGAAAAAAAATCATTCTGGAATACAGAACTTTATTATTTGTTGCCTACAGTCCCCTCTGACGGAATTGAAATGCGTTTTACCGCTGATGCCCTGGCGCGCCGTTTGATTATTGATATGGGTGAAGGCCTTACCGTCTCATGTCCGCTCGAAGCCGGTTTCATGTTCCATAATCCGGATTTGGAACATCAGGATTTTCATCCTGTTTTTGGCGGCTCTGTTCCATCAGATCGTTATGCTGTCTTCAGTGCAGCAGCAAGGTTTTTAATTGGCGCAGAACCAGTAAAAACGCTCGAGCTGCCCCGTAATGTGCTTTGTTACGTTTTTCAAAATGACGGTAAGTATTTCAGCGCTATCTGGAGCATTCGTGATAAAGTGAAAGCTGCCTTAACATTACCGCCGGGTACAAGTGCAGTGCTTTATGATATTTTCGGCAATGAGTTTAAGACTGCGGCCGACAAACTGGAAATTGCTCTTGACCGTAGTCCGCAATATATTGCCTGGCAGAAAGCTGCTGACGCGTCTTTGATTATAACAGCCATCGCCAGCGCGGTAATGGAAGGTGAAAAACCATTTGCCCTCTCTGCTCCCAAACTGGTTTTTAATAAAAAAAGCGAGCTTTGCTGCGGAGTTATTTTACAAAATGAAACTGCCGGTGCGCTGGAAGGCATGATCAGAATAAATTCCAAAGATCTGGAACGAGGGGGCAGCGGCCTTTCCTATGGTTCCATCCCATCCGGGCAAAGTAAAAATGCGCTTGTTCCGGTAGAAATAAAACCTGAAGCCGGGGAATACCTGGAATGTAAAATGATTATTTCCGGGCTTGACAAGGTTTATAATTTTACAGAAAAAATCAGAAATGTCAGGCAGATAAAACTGCAAGAGAATAACTGGACAGACCGGATGAATATAGAAAAAATTCTTTTTCATTATGAAAAAAAACCGCAAATCTCATCCCCGCAGGATTTCAGCGCGGATTTTTCCCTGTCTTACAGCGCAAGCGATCTTTTAATTAAAGTTAAAGTCTGCGAAGACGGGCGCAGCGGACCCACAGACAGCAGCAGCCCCTGGGATGGCGATTGCCTGGAATTATTTCTGGATCTTAATCCGCCGGCAGGAGATCTGCATGACATGAACAGATATCATGATCAGTGTTTTCAATTATTAATCCCCAGCGACAAAGAAGGCAAGGCAAAGGCAGTAAGGATGCAATCCGGAAAAGCCGGCGCAGCTGATCCATTGGTTAATATTCAGGCGGAAATCAAAAACAGCGCTTCCGAATATGAGATTACTGTACGTTTACCGCTTAAAAATAATATCGGCGCACTAAAAGAAAACTGTATCGGCTTTACTCTGGCAGTTAATGACAATGATGCGGGTAAATATAAATATAATCTTACCTGGGCCGGGGAAAAGAATTTCATGAACCGCTCAGGATTTGCGCTTTTATATTTTCAATAAAAAATAAATTTAATATAACAGCTGTTATATTAAATTTATATATAGGAGAAAGTATGAAAAAAACACTTATGCTTATTTTGTGGATCATGAGTATTGCGGTTGGGTTATTTGCTGATAATCCGCAGGTTCTTACAATTAAAGAAAATGGAATATGGAAAAAAAAAGGCGAAGCCATTATACGTACCACAGCCGATGCGGTTGCGCATTGGGACACTATCGAACTTTCTACAGAAATTGCTGCTGATAAATATTACTGTATTTCTATGAAAGTAAAAAGCTCTGTTGATACCGTTGATAATCTGTTGGCTGTAGTGTCAAAATGGAATGATAATTATCAATGTGTTTCTACAGAAAGCTACGCGCTTAATACTGTCTGGAGCGAACTTTTTTTATTCTTTTACAGCGGTCAAAACTCCGAAAAAGTTGATTTCGTTTTACAATGTCCCGGGGCTTTTGCCCAGGAAATAATAATCAAGGATATTAAATTAAATGAACAAAAAGAAAGCCCGGATAATCTGCTGCCGGAAGGCGGATTTTCCGCGGATGATAAATATCCTCCGTTATTTATTTTTAAAAGAGTCAAGGGGCAGGAGGGTTTGTTAACCTGCGGAGCTGATGAATCATCTCTAACAGGAAAAAGCATGCATCTTTTGCCCGGAGCCGGTGAAAATATCATCTCTTCCATAGCCCTGCCGGTTATTTCCGGTAAAAAATACAAACTGGAAATGTGGACCAAAGCTGACCAGAAAATCAGCGCGCGCCTGATTGTCAGTGACTGGTTTTCACCGCACCGCAACGAAAAATCAATCGGGCAAAGCAAGACGATTGCTGTTTTTCCTGAATGGAAAAAAGAATCTCTGGAAGTTTCAGTACCGGCAGATCTCTCCGAATATCCGGATTTACAGGCCAGAATTGTAAAAATAATTATTAAAACAACACCGGGAGCAGCGCAGCTCTGGTTTTTCGGAATCAGTTTTTCAATAATCGGCGAAAAATAAAAATTATAAAAAAAATCAAGATTGGTGATTTATGAAAAATAACGGAATGCAAATGGAATTACCTCCGGTTGATCTGTTAAAAAGCGCCGGTAATTATGATTTAATAAAATTCGGTTTTGATTTTGAATCCTCAAGTAAGCTGACGCTGAAAAAAAGCCGGGAAATAAAATCATCGCTGATCGGCATAGGCTATGAAACGCTGGATCGGGATACTTTTGAGCCGAAAAAAACCTATCAAAGCATGGCTGCCTCCGGCGTGAAATGGGCGCGTCTGCAGACTGGCTGGAACAAATGCGAAAAACAAAAAGGGATTTATAATTTCTGCTGGCTCGATGAAATTGTAGACAATTTGCTGGCAATAGGAATAAATCCCTGGTTCAGTGTAAGTTTCGGCAATGCCTTATATACTCCGGCTGATGATCACCGCATGGAATATGTCGGCGAAGTTTTTCTTTATTTCGGCCGGGAAGCAATCACCGGTTGGGAAAATTATGTTTCGGCTCTGGCGGAACATTTTAAGGGGCGCATTACCCACTGGGAAATCTGGAACGAGCCGAATACCAGCTCCTTTTGGCGCGACGCTAAAGTCCGCAGCGGCAATGGAGAAAACGATCTTGAAAATATCAACCAGAAAGCGGNNTCCTGAAGCGAAAATTATCGGAGGCGCACTTTCTGCCGGGATTAATGTAAATACATATGTGCGCGCCCTGTTAAAAAACCATCTGGCAGATCATATAGATATTTTGAGCTATCATCCCTACGGCCTGGTACCGGAAATGAGCGCAGAAGCGCGTTTTAATTTTTTACGCCGCGAGCTTGATAAAACCGGGAAAAAAATTCCTATCTGGCAGGGAGAATGCGGCCGGCCTACGGGGTTTATAAATAACAGAACTGCTGTTAATTGTTCAGAATATAGTCAGGCTAAATTTTTAACCAGAAGAATAATTACAGATTTGCGCCTGGGCTGTGAAATGTCATCCTATTTTATGGTGGCGGATCTGAAAAACTATTTTTACTCCCAGACTCTTTTCCCGTATGGTATTATCAGCGGTGAAGATTACCGTCCCAAAGCGGCTTATTATGCGCTTCAGTCCATGGCCAGTCTGTTTGACAACCATACGGTTATTGACCAGGAACTGTACATGCGTATTTATCCGGCCAATGCCTATATGAACAGTTACCTGCCGTTTCACATGGTTACTGCCGCTTTCCGCCGCAAGGGTATACCGATTTTCTGTTATTACACTCCGGAACTTCCGGATTTAGATTGGGAGCCAAGGCGTTTCGAACTGTGCATTGATCTTGCTGATTCAGAAATGTTTAATAATCCGGTGCTTGTTGACCCAATTACGCAAATTGTCTACCGGCTAAATAAATCTGCTTTTAAAATGTGGGCCGGATTACTGCATATTAATCCCCTGCCTTTTATGGATTATCCGCTGTTTTTTACCGATGAAAAAGCGCTGGAAGACTAATTTGAAAATAAGAGTTTACTGAAGCAATATAAATAATATCAAGGAGAAAAAATGAAAGCATCTCAAAAAATTTTACTTTGCAGTATGCCTGCAATTCTGGCGCTATTATTTACATCAGCTTGTCAGCCTAAAGTTAAATCAAACCGCCGGATTATCTCCTTTGCCTGTACTGATTCTTCCACTGATGCAGGAATTCTGGCTACTAAAAAGGCGCTGGTCCGCTATCAGAAAATGCATCCGGAAATTAAAATTGAAACTAAATTCATTGCCGGCCGCGAATATCAAAATATGATTTTAAATATGATCGCCAGCGGTAATCCGCCCGACATTTTCCGGATGGCGCCGGACAGTATGCCGGTATTTTTGAAAAAAGGCGTTTTACTGCCTCTTGATGATTTTATTACAAATAGTAAAACCTTCAAACTTGATGATTTTTTTGAAAATACTCTATGGAAATATAAATATGACGGCCAGGTGATCGGCAAGGGTAAAATTTACGGCTTTGGCACAGACTGGTCTCCAGATTGTGCATTGTTTTTTAATGAAGATCTTTTTAACCGCAGCGGTCTTGCTATCCCTAAAAAAAGTTTAAGCTGGCAGGAATATGTCAGCATAGCTCAAAAAATTACTAGTAAAAATGGGCAGTTAAAGTGTTTCGGTTCCATTCCTCTGTCATTTACCACCCTGCTTTTACAGGCCGG
>DNNS01000039.1 GCA_003497555.1 Spirochaetia bacterium | reverse complement strand
TTTTTTTTCATGATCGGGGCGGGTTATACTGCGCTGGCTTCTGTTGTCTGCCGTATCTATCCGGAATGCTGTCTGGTGATTATTGAACAGAATTCCCGGATCGCGGATCTGGCCGGGGAGATCCTTGCGGAATCGGCAGTTGCTGCGTCTGCCATGAAAAACGGGCGTCTGCTTGTATTAACCCGGGCCGGACCGGATAATTTACGGGAAATTTTCCGCCAACGGCCTTCCCGTAAAATAACTATCTCTACCAACAGACAGGAAGCCTTTTTATTCCCCGAGTTTGTAAAAAGCACCTATGATGAAATAAAAAAAGCCCATGACCGTAAGGCCATAAATATTGCCACCATTTCGAGGTTTGAAAAACTATGGTTTAACAATCTGATCCGCAACACCCGCGACATTCTGCATGCTCCCGGGGTAAAAGAGCTCTTTGGAAAATTTGCCGGGCTCCCTGCGGTAATTGTCTGCGCCGGGCCGTCGCTTTCTGATCAAATCGCTCTGCTGAAAAAAAACTCGCAATGCGCCGTGATTATTGCCGTAGATACCATGTACAAGACCCTGCTCCGCCACGGCATCATCCCGGATTTTGTCGTAGGCGTTGATCCGCAGAAAATAAATTCCCGCTATCTGGAAAACATTCCTGAGGAATTCAAAAAAAATACCTGTTTTATTTTTGAGCCGTCTATCTGCAACCAGGCCATACGCGAATATCCCGGGCGTATCTTTTTTTTCGATACTATTTTTCCTTATTATAAATTTTTATGCCGTTACAAGGGAAGCGCCGGAGAGATCAATATGGGCGGTTCGGTTGCTACTACGGCCTGGGACATAGCCATGATGCTCGGGTTTAACCCGCTGGCTTTTACCGGCCTTGATTTAAGTTATTCGCGCGATACTTATCATGTACCGGGCACCATGTATGAAGAAATGTGGTTTTCGTCAATAACCCGCCTGCGTACTTTCGAGATGATGATTTACAAACTGCTTGACTATGCTTCGCTGCAGAAAATCACCGATTTAAACGGCAACCCGGCATTTATGGACGCCAAGTTCATCATGTTCAAACAATGGTTCGAAGAAAAAATCAGGGAATTACCGGCGGAACGTAAAATTTATAATTGTACCGGCGGCGGCGCAGGCATTGCCGGAGCCGAAGTTCTGCCCCTTGCCGATTTTTATAAGCGTTTCTCAAACGACCAGGCTGTTAAATGCGTACGCGTAGAAGTAAATTCCTGTCTGGGTAAAAATGCTTTTCCGGCTGAGGCGGAAAAAATCCTGGCGCTCGATTTGAAAAAACTGGCAGGAGACGCTGCGGAAACAGCGCGGCGCAGCCGGGCAGCGGAAAATCTTGCCCTTAAAATCAACAAAATTCTTGTTAATCGTCAGCAGCCCGACCCTAAGCTTTTCTACAGGATAGAAAAACTTGACGCTTCGCTCTTCTGCGGAGAAGACATCAAGGAGTTAATCAATATTTTAATTCAGCGTATAGTATTTCATATTCAGGAAGAATATGATATGGAATTTGATGAACCGGTTCCGGCGGAGCGCAGGGCTATAATGACATCCGTATATCTCTACAGAGAGATAACCTTATCCGCCGAACTGGTACGGAAAAAACTGCTGGAATTGTTTNNCCGGGTTTAATTCCTCGAGGCTTGCCTGCTGATATTGAGCACATGCCCAATTCAGTATTTCCTGAGATAATCGACGGACATTTGGTATTTATCTGAAAGCTGACGCGAAAACACAGCGAAATTATTAAAGAAAACTTTTTTTCGCGGCATGCCTTCGCGCGCTCCGGCTTTTTTACAGTTCTCGGCAGCGCATATTGAACCGGCTAATACTGCCTGATGTATATTCATCCCCTTTGCTATGCCGAAAATAAATCCTCCATGAAAGGCATCGCCTGCCCCTACCGAATCAACTACCTGTTCGGCTAAACTGTTCAAGCAATGAATTTTGCCTTGCATATCGGTATAAAAAACGCCAGATTTACCGGCTGTGATAATACAGGGTATTTTATATCGGTTAAAGAGCGCTTTTACCATGTCTTTTTTTGATAANNGATTTTTTTTAAAAGAGAACGGCTGCCGCCGTTACACTGGCGCAGAGGCGCAAGATCAATATCGGCAATTAGTATTGCGCCTTTTGTTTTACACTTTTTAATAAAGTTAAAAACTGTTAACAGTGGAATTTCGCCTATTTCACAAATCACCAGATCGCCGTTTTGTATTGGTTTTGACAGATGGTTGATATCTTTTAAACCTATAGAATTTAGGCTATTGGGTAACAGAAAACCGCCAATTCTTTTACCGGAGTTTTCTGTATAAACAGCTACATTGAAAGGAGGATATTCGTTTCGATCATAAATAATCATTTTAGTATTTATTTTTTCATTTTTCAGAGCCTGTACAACAGCCTTTGAAATACGGTCATTTCCCAGTTTACCAAGATATGCTGTTTTCGCCCCAAGTCTTGCAGCTTGTACCAGACAATTGGCGGTTGCTCCGCCGTGAAACATTTCAGTTTTTTTTGCCAATAATTTTTCAGTGTAATTTGCTCCGAAATCAGCAACCTGAATACGGTAATCAAAAGCAGCTGTGCCGAATCCGAATATCATGACTTATTTTACCAAAATGCTGCAATCTTGTTCTTCGCAAACCCGCGGTAAATCTTGTTGAGAATAATTTGTTAAATATTTTTCTGTAATTGAATCAATAAACAAATATTCACTTCGCTGTATTTTTATATTATCGCCCTGCAGACAGGATGTGCCGGCAATTATCCCTTTTGTTTTCCAGTACTGTTTACATACACTGCGAAAAGTTTTCTTTTCATTAATCCGCTCCCATAAAGCAGCGAGTTCCTCCTGATAACAAATTGCACTGCCTAAATCATGCCGGTCAAATGCTTCTTTAATACATTGTGCAAGACGCGGATATAAGTTGAATCCGCCGCCAATAATACCTGTACAGCCGACAGCAAGTGACGGCAGATAAAGAGATTCCACTCCCTGAAAAATACTGATTTCAGCAGAATAACCGGCACAAATTCTAGTAAACTCAGCCATATCCCTTGAACTGTCCTTGAGTCCAACAAATTCCGGTATATTAATGATTTTTTCAAGCAGACGGCATGACGGTTTGGCAGCAAGCGCGGGAGGCCAGTAAAGAACAAAAGGGAACCCGCTTAGATGCATAGTCTGAATATAATAAACGGCTTTTTCCATATCGGAAGCAATTTCCGCCGGTAATACCAGACAAACGGCAGAAAATTTTTTTTGCGCTGCATTACGAATAATTTTTTTTTCTTCATTTTGATCATTAGCGGATGCATTTATAATTACCGGTTTTTTATTGCCGGGTATCTGTGAAACAGTCTCAATTATTTTTATTTTTTTTTCATAATCAAGAAATGCATATTCACCGGTAGTTCCCAGTACCAAAAGGCCATTTACATACGGCAGCGATAAAAACAATTTCGCTAAATTAAACAGGCCTATGTGATCAATCTCTCCATTTTCAAAAATTGGCGTTAATAGTGGAACAAATACCCCATGTAAATCCGGCATTCTCATTCCGCTTCTCCTTTCAATTTAATTCCTTCACCGATATAACTAATATCTTCACCTTTGACATTAATCCAGTTTTTGGCAAACAAAAGTTCAGCTTCGCGGCTGGATTTATGTTCCATCATTGCCTCTAGAAGCGGATAGCGCATGCCCACTGCATCTGCACCGGCTTCAATAGCAAGTTCAATATCAGCTACCGTTTTCATGCTGACTGCAATAATTTCCGGAGGATTTTCAAGCTCTTTGTAGCCATTCTTTATAGTATGCACCAGGTGTGCCGGATCAAGTCCGGCGGCACGTACCCTGGAAATAAAAGGACATATGCCGAAGGCTTTTATATTTGCGGCTATGGCTGCCTGGGCAACGGTAAAAAGACAGGTGGCAATACAATTAATTTCTTCGGTTTGCAAAATCTTTATTGCCTTAAATCCTTTGGTATCAGAAATAATTTTAAAGCCTACACGTCTGGAAAGAGAATGAATTTGCCTTGCCCTGCGGATGATAGTTTCTGTATCAGCTCCGTGAATCTGAATAAATACGGGTAAGTTTTCTGTTTTGGTTGCTTCTATTAGCTCTTCGGTGATTTCTTCAAGAGTTTTTATTCCATTAAAAAACTGATCAAAACCCTGAGGATTGGTAAGAATACCTTTTACCCCCAAAGCTGCACATTTTCGCACATCAGAAATAGAACCGGCGCCATATAATTTCATATTAACTCCCTGGAAAAT
>DNNS01000149.1 GCA_003497555.1 Spirochaetia bacterium | reverse complement strand
TGCACCATAGCCTTCGGCTTTTGCGGATCATTAAAACCGGCTGCATTTTTTTCCAATTTAATAATCGGCCGCGCTGTCTTTGCGGATCCGACAAGCGCATTGGCTTTACGCTTTCCAGGCTGCAGAACGCCATTGTTCATGGCGTACACTTTCTGCATGCATTTCAGAGTGTCAGAAATCAGATACGTACCGGCCGGAAAAAAGCAGACCAGCTCGTATTCATAAGCATCGGTAATAGCCTGCTGTATAGCTTTCGTAGAATCAGTAATGCCGTGTGCATCTGCGCCGTAGAGAGCAACGCTCAAATAACCCGACTGAGCGAGCTCATTATTGCGTGCCGGAGCCGGAAGATCAGTGCAGAGATTATTAAACGGCCATTTATGAATATATGCAGGTTTTATAGAAAGAGCTTCTTTGAGCAATCGCTCTGCCTCGACGCCGCTAATGGCTTTGACCTGCAGGCTGATCTGTAACGGCACATCCTTTTGTACCGTTATATACTGAATAAATGATCCGTTTTTCCAGGTCATAACAGATGCAGCGCCAGATTTCACGTATTGTTTATCTGTGATCAGTACGGGAGGCATGGTATTTTTTTTGGACTGAGCGCTCCAGTCCAGCGGCGTGACTTTATCAACAGTCTGTTCGAAATCACCGTTTTTAATAACAGCGCCTTCTGCGCTGATCGCGTCAAACAGACAATAACGCGGTTCTTCATCTGTACCCGAATCTATGCCCATTAATGTTAAAATAAAAGAAGCGTCGCGGTCCGGCGTAAAAGAGACACTGACTGAAGACCACCTAGATTCATCTGCATCCGCATACACAATAAGTATCTGGGCTTTTTTTTCATTAAGCCAATCCGCATACTGCCACTTTGCATAACCGCTACAGGACGGATCATGCATGGACAGATCTTTATATACCCCGTACATCTGAAAGCGGGCTGATTCCGCGCTCAAAAGCGGCAGAAGCAGCATTATTGCATAAAGTTTTTTCATAAAATCACCTCGCGCTGCTTGCAAAAACTGCAATAATAGCGTATAACTTATATACTAAAGTATATAACATAAAAAGCGGTTTGTCAAGAACATGAAAGCAAAATCCATTAAAAACGAGATAATCAAGGATCTGCTGCTCGGCGGGTACAAATTAAAAGACCGATATCTTTCGCAAAACGAACTGCTGGTTAAATATAAATGCACGGTTAAAACAATTTTCGCTGTTTTAAAAGAACTATCGCAAGAAGGCTATATCGAACGCCGGCGCGGTGTGGGTACATTCGTGGGGAATCTGGAACACGCCGGACAGCTGCCGGTATCTCCGCAGGGGAATATGATCATTGTGTGCAATGATCAATTTATAAAAAACTCATACTGGTCGATGCACAATGCTGCGCTCATTGACTATTGCACCACACACAACCGGCCATGCCAGTCAATACTTTTTCATGATGAAGATGATCTGGCATTCAATATAAAAAACCTTTCATCTAAAGGTCCGGCAGCCTGTATTATTTATTTAGGCGATATTTTAAAACATTATTCCGTGCGCATTATCCGAAAGACCTTCGGCCTGCTGCCGCTTGTGTATTTTGACGGAAACCCCAACAGTTCCGGCAGTTATTATTATGACACCGTCATACCTGATTACCGGCAAGGCGGCCGATTAATTTCCGATTTACTGCTCTCACGCGGGATTTTTCACTTCGTTATTGCCGGTTCTCCGGAAATGTACAGTACGTTAAAAAAAATCGAAGGAATTTACGAAGGTATAATCACCGCTGACCTAAAAGCTATCCCGGACCGCATTTTGTGCGGATGGGGAAAATCCTTCGCGTATACAGCAATAAGAAAATACCTGACGAATAATAAGATACCTCAGGCAATAATATGCCTGACTGATGAAATTGCGCAGGCTGCGTATAATGCCGTACGCGATGTTGAAAAAAAAATTATCATTGCGGGAATTGATATAACATCGCCTGAAGGACAATTCGCAGCTGATCCGGCAGTGTTTTGCCCATCCATAAAGATAGCCGCGGCAATCTCAAAAATAATCAACAAGCGGAATAGTAAACCGCGTACCTGGACAGAAATTAAAATACCTTTTATTGGCCATTAAAAAAGTATAATAAACAAGTCAAAAAATCTACCTCTTAAATAATTTCCAGCCAAATTCCAGAATTTTTCATTCCAAAACCACTCGCCGCTGCCAGCGCAGTAATCATGCATATTTCGCGTCCGTCTCGTTCATATTCCAACCGTCATCGAAAGGTTCTCTTCNNCTCTTCTTGCGGGAACATTATAAAATAGTAATGATCAAACTGTTTTGTCAAATAGCTGGTTTTGTTTTGTCCGGGATACTGAAAAGGAATTTCCTTTTCAATACTAATTTATAGGAACTTTTTTTTCCGCGTATCTAAATTATAACTCCTGCTTTCGACTGCATACCTCGGGATTTGTCAGATTATAGCGCCTCCGGGGGGATTACTGTTTGCTGAACGGCTCTATGATTTTTCCGGCCAGATTATAATAGGCATCGGTATATTTTTCCGGTGTGATTTTTTGC
>DNNS01000486.1 GCA_003497555.1 Spirochaetia bacterium | reverse complement strand
AATTCGCTCCAGGCACAGTCAATCTTTCTGTAAAAACCAATCCCTGGCAGAAGGATTTGTTTTAAAAAAATCCAGCAGAATATTGGCTACCTTGGTTACACCTGATTCCGGCGATGGATGCGTACCGTCTTTCATGAAATCTTCTGGCAGCCAGACCAGATTATCTGCTTGGCGCGGATTCTTTCCGTTGGCCCAAAGATATGGTCCCCATAAAAGAAGAGGCGCTTTTACCGGTCCCCTGGCCGGGTCCCAGTTCAGCGCTGTATCACCGCTTATCTGTCTTAGTATAACCGAGCGTATGGCCAGGGCATTTTCAAAGGCATAGGGTTCGGGTGAAAGAGCAGTTGCGGCATATCCGGCATATATACGCGATGAACAATAGGCAATGCGCAGGTTCGGATATCTGGTTCTCAGTTTCTGCACAAGTTCAATAAAGTATTCAGAGAATTTTTGCGCGTGGGCAGGGTATTCGCCTTCCGCAGCCGGCTGCTTGCGGGCGACTTTTACCCAGGCGGCCTGTACCTGGAGCGCCGAAATATCCCGGTCTGTTAAACGGTCCGCAAGCAGGTCCCACGGAGTTTTATTGGCGAACTTGGGTATTGGTACGTCTTTGGCCCAGGCGTATACTTCCTGGCCTCCGGTAGCGCCGTCCACTACCGCGAGAAAGCGCGACAGAAGATTTTTCAGGCCTTCAAGCAGCCTGATAAAAGCGTTAAATTCCTGGGTGGTATTGGACATACCAATGGATACCAGGCACACTTTTCCGCTGTTCTGCGGTTTTCCGTTTTCATCAAGAGGAATTATTTTTTTACTCTCGGCGATTGCTGCCTGCAGGTGATCAGCAGGCGGTTCATTCTGCCCCTGGCCGTATAATCCTCCGTCTTCTCCTTTGTATTTATCATCTTTTGTCATTTCGGTAAGAGGCGTCATGGAAAACTCTCCTGTGGTTTCTTTGTTTTGCGTATTGGTATTTTTCGCAGGCAGCGCCTGGGCATCAGCTATTTCCCGGGCAGAAAGCACCCCGTCATTGTCGGTATCGCAATTTTGAAAAATTGCAGGCGGGCCATTAAATTCCTGCCTGGTGACTTGCCCGTCACTATTCTGATCCATTTTTTTAATGCGCTCCGGTATGCTCATTTGCGGAAATCCCGGCGCCAGGGAGAGCAGGGCGGAAATCAGCGCGGCTTTGTATAACACCTTAAACATAATGACTCCTGTTGTTAATTAGCAATATTACCGGTTTGATTATAATTCAGTAATTTATTTTTGTCTATGATAATATTTACTCAGGCATGGTCATTTTTTAATCATGCTGCTCGATCAAGAAAGGAAAATAGATGACATTGCCCAGGCTTGCGGTTTTAACGATCTGAGGAGTTTTATCAGGAATTTTCGCGCATTATGTTCAATGACTCCGGGAAATTACCGCACGCAATTTGGCAGCCCCAAGCGAAAGCAGGTTTTTATAAATAATCCGTAAATATTAATATCGAAAACGCCGCAGGAAAACGGCATCAGGCTCCGGCTGAAAGCCGCATATGTTCGTTTCAATCGTATGATTTTATTTTTCTTCGGTCGGGACTATTAAATCCGCTTTTAAAATTACGGTTGTCATGGGATCGTAAATTCTACTTTTACAGAATAAAAAGTTAAATCTGGAATAATCTAAAGATACTGCAAATAATATTATTAAAAACAACAGCCGGTTTGCTTTGGCTTTTACGGTAAAAAAACGTTCGGCAATATTTTTTATCATCAGTACTGCAAATAACCGTAAAGGCATATCTAGAAAAATAAGATATCTGATGTTTTTTGTGAAAAGATTCATAATACATAACATGATAAAAGAAAATAAAATCAGATAGATCAATATTTTCTGCCATTTTTTTTGGGTTAAATAATAAAAAATAAAACCGGCAGCCAGCAGACTGACCGGAGGGGAAATTAAAAAGAAATCAATAAAATAACGGAACCAGGGCCCTGAGCCGTAGCATAAGGCATAGTAGTTTTTGGCCGGTGAGGCAATAATAATTTTTACCGTATCAGCGAAGATATTAAAATTCCCGCAGGCAAGCAGATAGGCACAGCCGACTGTTGCCCAGGGTAGAACAGTGGCGCAGAAAATCGCCCTGACCGCAAGCGGCCTGCGGTTTTGCCATTTATTTATAAAAACGTAAAAAACAAAAAAAACCGAGAGTAAAACCAGATTTTCTTTTATTAAAATAGTCCAGGCATAAAATATTATAAAAAAAAGCCATCTGAAAAACAAAGACAGGTTTTGATTTTTTGAAGCAGGCAGCGATATGCAATTCGCCTTGACGGTATTTTCTTTTTTTAAATTTTCATAAAAAATCCATATGGTTAAAAAGACAAACAGGTTGACACAGGCATCCATAAGCGCCCGCCGCGCCATTGCCATATTCAGCGGTGAAAACGCCTGAAGTATTATAAAAAAAACCGCTATGCGGCTGCCGAAATATTTTTTTACAAAAAAAAATGAAAAAATCAGAAAAAGGGAAAAACACAACAGTGAAAAATAGGCCAAATTAATATAAGTATAGCCGAAGATTTTCAGCCAGAAAGCGGTCATGAAAATATGCCCAATGCGCAGCGGATTGGGATAAAACCAGAATTCCTTGTTTTCAATATAGCTTTTAAAAAGACCTGGAAATTCCGCCGGGCCTTTATTACCGATTTCGGAAGCATATTTTAAATAATATCCTTCATCGGCGTTTTCACTGAATGTTTTTATACTTTTAAAACTTGATGAAATACTTATAAAAGAAATGAGAAGCGCCAGCAGTAAAAAAATATTGCTCCTGACCGCAACAAAAAAATTGATTTTATGCATTAGTAATTTGATGCTGTTTAAAAACATATATGCCATATTATTAAAATAAATTATTTTTATGTTGCACATTATACTCTGATGCTGTCTCAAATTCAACGAATTACATTTCCTCACAAATTCCCGCTTTTCATTTTTTCAAGAAGCGGGAATTTGTGCGGGATTAATTGCTATTCCGTTCAATAATGCTATAATTTATCAAATTTAAAGGAATAAACATAGCTCCTGTTCATCTTTTTATCAATACTTCGCCTTTCCCCGGGGGGGCGGAAAAAAGCCTGATCTCTATTTTAAACAATCTGCCGGGCAATTTAATTCTGCTGTCGCCCCGGGCCGGGATTTTTTCTGCCCTGATAGACAATGCTCTTTGCAGGATAATTGAATATAATTTTTGCAGGATAATTTTCTGCCCGTGGAAAATACCTTTATATACTGCAAATATCATCAGATTTATATTTTTTTTCCGGAAGATAATGAAAACAAACAGTATCGCATCAATTACCGCCAATAATCTTTACGCAGCCTGTTTTGCCCTGCCGGTTTGCTGTCTGTATGATATTCCTCTGTTTTTTTTTATAAGGGATAATATTAAAAATAAAACCAGAGTACTATACCGCCTGTTATGTAAAAAAGCGCGTACCGTTATTACGGTTTCTGAAAACATGACTGCAAGGATAAACGCCCTGCCCTGTCCCGCCGGTAAAATCATTTTACTGGAAAACGGTTTTGAGTTTTCCAGAATGCAAAAATACAAAAAACCCAAAAAAAACGTAAAATTTCTTAAAACGGGCATAACAGCACAGCTTGTGCCCTGGAAAAATCATGCTTTTTTTCTGGATGTAGCCAGGAAAATAATAAACACCGGAAGCAATATTAAGTTTTATATTATAGGCGGTGATTATTTCCATGAACATTCCCTTTATAAAAAAAAACTGCAGACTGAAATAAAACCGTACTGTAATATAATCATGACCGGGTTTATCGGAAATATTTATCCGGTAATTAATTCCCTGGATATAATCATACTGCCCTCTATTAACGAGCCTTTCGGCAGGATTATAATTGAAGCCATGTTTTTTGAAAAGATTATTTTCGCGGAAAAATCCTGCGGCGCAAGCCGGGTTATCAGGCATAATGAAAACGGTTTTCTGTTCTCTGCAGCCGAAGGTCCTGATTTTGTCGTAAAAAAAATATTAGAACTTTCCGAAAACCGGGACTTACGCGAAAAAATCGGCAGACAGGCCTGTGCTTCGGTAATTAACCGCTTTGCTATTAAAAACCATCTGCCGGAGCTTGGTAAAATTTATGCCTGAAAATCCGCTGTTTGTTTTAGGACAGTTTCCAACCTATTCCGAAACCTTTATTTACCGGGAACTTATACTGCTGGTAAAACATTTTAGTAATGCCAGAATTGTCGTACTGAAAAAAAACCGGTATGTCCTGCCTAACCCTGATTTTGCATGTCTTGAACAATACATTGTATTCAAGCAAGACGGTTTTTTACGCCATCTGCCCCGGGTTATTTTTTTGATTATAGTTAATCCCTTAAAAACTTTAAAATATTTACTTATGATCTTTTCATTGTATTTTCCCCAAAAAGACCTGCTTGTTTATATACGCGATTTTTTTTATTTTTTGCATATCGGTCTTTATTGCCGGGAAAACGGGATTACGCATATACATGCCTGCCAGGCCAATTATCCGGCTGCCTGCGCCCTGACGATCATGATGTTTTTCGGTTTTTCCTTTACATTTTCCGCGCACGCCAATGATCTATATACGGATCTTGCCTCCCTAAAATATAAAATTTCCAAAACCGGCGGAGTAATCTGCTGTTCAAAAAATAATCTTCACTATTTATCACAGACTTACCCGGAACAAGCGCATAAAATAATCTGTATTTATCACGGACTGGCTGCAGCTGAAGAAAATCCTTATCTAAATAGAAGGAAAAATACAGAAGACCTGAAAGAAAGTACGAAAAAAAACCAAGCGGCATTGTCCCTGCTGGCAGTCGGCCGGATGGTTCCCAAAAAAGGCTTTACGGCGCTGATTGATCTGGCGCAGCTGCTTTGTTCCCAAAAAACCGCTTTTCATCTTGATATTATCGGAGGCGGGCCGGAAGAAAAAATTCTTAAACAGCTGATCAGGGAAAAAAACCTTGAAGATTATATCACCCTGCATGGGCAATATTCGTATTCCCGTGTAAAAGACTTTTATGCCGGAGCTGATTTTCTGCTGGTGCCCTCGCTTGCCATGAAAAATCTTGATTCGGATCAGATACCCAATGTTATTTTGGAGGCATTCCGCTACGGAGTAATTGTTATTGCAAATAATACCGGCGCCATTCATGAAGCGGTTATAAATCGAAAAACCGGTTTTCTTGTCAAAAGTAATTTTATCCGGGAAGCAAGCAGTATAATAAATAACAGAAAAAATTCAACCATGTACCAGGCAATCAGACACCATGCCTCTGCTTTAATAGCGGAAAAATTCAATATTCATAAAAATATCAATCATTTTATACAGGTACTTGAAAAAAAATAGAAAGTCACTGGTTTTGTATAATCATGATCATTCCCTGTCTCTGATGAATTCATTTTTAATACTTATGCCCGTAAAACCCTGTGTTTTATAAAGCTCTTTAATAGTCGGAGTTACTCCGCCGGATTTTTCCGGTTCAAGTTAATATTTTCCCAAATCCCGGACTGCTGTCATTAGTAACCGTAATCCGCTTAGCCTGGAACCGTTATTAATACTTCCGGAAGTAGAAAAAATAATTCCTTTGGATTCTTTGGCTGTTTCAAAATCACGGATAAATTCCGCAACCATATTAATTTCTTCATTTCTGCTGAAAGTAAACGGTGCAAGCTGTCCTCTTATAACCGCCTTGGGAAAATGCCTACGTATTGTTGACAAAGCCAAATCCGGTCCGAAATTTATATCATTTATACCTGTGCGGACAAGAACCGGAAGAAGATGCTCCATACTGGAATCTGAATGCTGAAAACGTATATTTTCCGGCCGGGGTGCAAATTTTTCAAAAACTGCCTTCAGAACCGGATAACCGAAAAATTCATACATTTCACGATTGAGCAGTGCACAATAATCATCAAAAAAACTGAACCTGCAATATTGATCATCTTCAGCAGTACCGAATTCCTTATCAATGGTTTCCGCCTGGATTATAATTGCCTTGATGATTAGATCGCGAAATCTTTGAGCCAGCGCCTGATTATCATTTATTAAATAAACAAGATTTTCTACGCCATATACAGTAGTAGCAAGTGTAACAGGCCCGCGGATGCTTCTATTTACCGGTATTGCCCGGCCTTCAGAAAGTCTGCCGGTTTTAATATTATGCCAATCCGCAGGAAAAATATATTCGTTAATATTTTCAATCCGGTATTCAACCCGGTCAAGCAGCGCGTCCAGTTCGTATTCATTTTTTGCAGATTGACTATTCCAGTATGAATCTATATGCCAGAATTTTTTTGATTCGAAAATATCATATACGGTTTTAATCTCAGGCCATAATTTGACCGGTGGCTGAACATCGTCCATTATTCTCCGGCCTATTAATTTTTCCGATAGATCATTATATTGCCGGCATAACATACTCCGGAATTCCGCATCATGCTCCAGACGGTAAAAGTCTTCGTCAAAACCAAGTTCTGCGAATGCACAGAATACAGGCATTTTCACCATACCCAGCGGTACCTGCACGCCATGCCATGGATCCCGCATACTGTTCTCCTGCTCATACCAAAAACGTTCTGCGTCATAAAATGTTGATTTATTGTTTTTTTTGGCATTATTCACGAATTTTTCAGCCGTATTAAGATGTTTTGCAGTAAGATATACGCTCATTTTTTTTTCTCCATACATTATATTATAACGGCATTTTATTAAAATTAAATGGCATAAAATGCTATTTTGTTGTATTATAATTGCAAAATGCTTAATTATACAGCCACAATAAAACCCCTTAAAAATTCCCAGGGTCTTCATGTGTTTTATAATAACATGGATTTCCCGGTACATATTCTGCATGCGACTCAGGGGATGGAGATCATTTCCGTTAAAAACAGCAAAAGAGCCATGCATTGTCATGATGTTTATCATATTGTGCTTTATACAGATGGAAATTCATTTTGCAGAATAAATGGATCAAAAATACCAATCAAACGCGGCCTTTTACTAATCACTTCACCCGGTGATGAACATAATTTTTCACCTGTCTATCCGGGATATGCCGTGTATTCGGAGATAACCTTTTCATTTTTTAGCGGTCAGAAAACCATCGAACTCCCGTTTTTTGAAATACTTAATGTTTTATCAGGAGTAAAAATAACCGATACCGCAAGCTGCGTATGTTTTAATGAAGAAAAAATTTCCAGATTGCTGGATTTAATCCGTGTTCTCATTCATGCTCTGAACACTCATTCCGAAACGGCGCAATTTCAATCTGACATTATCCTGGGTAATATTCTGTCTTTTTTATTTACCGAACTGGCAGGAAAATCATCGGTAATGTCAAATGGAGAATCTGATATTACCATGAATAAAATAAGGGAGCTGATAGATAACAATTATTCCCAAAAATTCTATGTGCGAGTCCTGGCTGAACAGGCAGGTTTGTCTCCATCTCATTTTATGCGGAAATTCAAAGCTTTATACGGTTACTCACTAATTACTTATCTGCATCGTAAACGCATTGAAGCGGCAGAAAATCTTCTGTTGTCAACAAAT
>DNNS01000048.1 GCA_003497555.1 Spirochaetia bacterium | reverse complement strand
GCGGTAATTGGGAGCCTCTTTAGTAATGGAAACATCGTGAGGATGAGATTCCGAAAGTCCGGCCTGGGTGATTCGTATAAAACGGGCATATTTTTTAAGTTCGGCAATGTTCTGTGCTCCCTGATATCCAAGTGCGCTGCGCAGCCCGCCTATCAACTGATGGGTATAGTCGGAAACACTGCCTTTAAGCGGGACAATTCCCTCTATACCTTCGGGAACATATTTTTCCGGTTCTACTTCATCCTGAAAATAACGTCCGGCCGAACCCTTTTTCATGGCTTCAAGACTGCCCATGCCTCGGTATGATTTATATGTTCTGCCTTTATATATTATTTTTTCGCCCGGAGATTCCTCGGTTCCTGCAAACAACGAACCGATCATCACACTGGAAGCTCCGGCTGCAAGGGCCTTGGCAATATCACCGGAAAATTTAATTCCGCCGTCGGCAATGATCGGTATTTTATTTTTTTTACAAGCTGCTGCTGTCTCAATAATTGCTGTAAGCTGGGGGACTCCGACTCCGGCCACTACTCTGGTTGTACAAATTGATCCCGGCCCGATTCCGACTTTTACGGCATCTGCACCAGCTCTGATTAAATCAAGCGCTCCGTCTGCGGTTGCCACGTTTCCGCCGATTAATTCAAGCTGCGGATATGTTTTTTTAATGCGTTTTACCATTTCAAGCACGCCCCTGGAATGTCCGTGAGCTGTATCGACAACAATAACATCTACTTCGGCGCTCAGCAGCTCCTGTACACGCTCCCACTCCCGGCCGCTGACACCGCAGGCAGCACCTACCCGCAGACGGCCTGATAAATCCTTACAAGCCAGAGGATATTTCAAATCGTTCGCCATATCTTTGATGGTAATCAGACCCTTCAGATTGCCGTTTTTGTCAATGAGTATGAGTTTTTCAATTTTATGCTGTTTGAATATTTTTTTTGCCTGCTCAAGATCAGTTCCGTCTGGAGCAGTGATGACATTTTTGGTCATAATTCTGGAAATAGGAGTTTCCGGATCGGTTTCAAAAATAATATCACGGTTGGTGACTATACCCTGAACCTTGCCGTTTACTGTAATGGGGAAACCGGAAATTCCTTTTTCTCTCATTAACCGCAGGGCATCTTTGATTTTACTGTCGGGCGAGAGGGTTACCGGATTATTTATTACGCCGTTGGCAGCGCGTTTAACCTTGCGCACTTCCATTACCTGATCATCAATGCTGAGATTTTTATGAATTATGCCTATGCCGCCTTCCTGCGCCATGGCAATAGCCAGTTTTGATTCCGTGACTGTATCCATGGCAGCGGAGATCAGGGGAATATTCAATTTAATTCTGCCGGTTAATACTGTTGAAACATCTGTGTGGCCCGGAAGTACTGAAGATTTACGGGGTACAAGCAGTACATCATCAAAAGTAAGAGCGGTTGGAATTTTAGTCACAGTTGCCTCCTGTTCACACAGCAGCTAATTTTATCGATCCTCAAAAAGACGCTTGTATATATAACGGCTCAGGATATTGGAATCAAATTCGGAAAGTTCGGTATATTTAATGGCAAATATTTTTTCTTTCTGGGCAATGATCAGCGCGGATAAGGAAATTGTATTAGTGATGATTTTAACCTGAATATTTTTAACGAGTTGTCTTATTTTCAGATCGTTTTCCTCAAAATTCCCAAAAATCTCAAAAGCCATGCCGCCCATGGATATATCATTGATTTTGGCGGTAAGCATACGTTTGGTTTCCGGACTGCGCAGCAGTATGGTAAGATTATCCCGCGGGTCGGGTTTTACCCGTACATGCTTGCGTTCGGCAATATTAACGTCAACCTTTTTTAAAATTGCCAGAAAATTATTTAAAAAATTCTGGGTTATAAANNTGGGAATAAAGCCGATCATTCCCAGCGGTACCATTTTAATCATAAAATCACGGGAAGGGCCGGCAGAGTGAAGAATAAATTTAAGCGCTGCAAGATTTTCGTTACTGCGGATAGTCTGCAGAACCTTAAGGGATTCAGGATCTTTTTCTTGAAAATCGCCGAGCAGTACTGTATAATTATTTTTTAAAAGTTCCGGCATTATCGCTTCTGTCTGTTCAACAGCAATGACATGAAAGCCGTTCTTGATGAGCATGTTAAGAACCAGCTGCTTAATCTGGTTGATGGGTTCAAACAACAGTATTTTCATGCCTTGTAATTATAACCTGATTTTCAATTTTTTGATAAATTTGCACTTTGGTTTTACATTATAATAACTGCATGCGAAGCCGGTATTCATACAGATGAAAAATAATTTATGAATGATTTTTTATATCCTGTTGATAGGTAATTTTTATATTTCCCGGATCGCCGTCAATCACATATACCCGGCTGCGGCTCAAGGTGCGGACCAGGCCGGCATCGTCTGTGGCGTTTATTTTTTTTTCCCTTGCCAGTTCGTGGATTTTTTTTATCAGCCGATAGGAAAAAGCCTGGGGTGTCTGCACTGCACAGAGATTTTTTCTGTCCGGAATTTTTCTTATAAACATATTTTTTGTTTCAATGATGGTTTCAGCACAGGGTACGGCCGGTATTATGGAAGTGTGCTTGGCAAGTGCGTTTATACAGGAAGATACTGTTTTACGTTTTAAAAAAGGCCGGGCAGCATCATGGATCAAGACATTTTCCGGGGGATCTTTCTCAAGCGCCCTTAAGCCTGCCCAGGCGGACTCGGTTCGAGTGCTGCCGCCGGATACTACTGAAATCAGTTTTTTTGCCCTGTAAATTCCGGCAAGTTTGACGGTTTTTAACAGCCATTCCCTGCCGGTTACAATCACAATTCCGTAAATTTCAGGGCAGGCAGCCAGGGTATGTACGCAGTGCATAAAAAGAGGTTTGTTTCCAAGCATGGTAAACTGCTTGGGGGTTTTACCGCCAAAGCGCTCTCCCCTTCCGCCGGCTAACACAATGGCTGCATTTTTTTTTTTAAGCATGACGGTTTACAACACGGTTAAGGGCACGCAGTAGCGGATTTCGCCGTTCCAGGGCTTCAGTAAGTATTTTATCTTTTATCTGCACCGGCAGAAAAAAATTTAAAAAAATTTTTTTTCTGATATGAAGATAATATTTATACAGGATTTTAACCGTAAATGAATTTTTCAGGTCATTGATTTTGGGGTGATTTTTGTGGCGGAATACTATTTTTAAAAGAAACGGCCATAATTCCTTGGGAAATCTGCGGATAAATTCATCAAAATCTTCAATTAGCGGACTCTGCTGCAGCGCCAAATCAAGTGCGCTTTTAAATATTCCCCCGATAAAACTGCGGGACAGAATTTTTTTTTTATAGAGTTTAACGCTCATGCTGAAAAAATTAAATAATTTTTCACTATCCAGATATCCGCTGAAGAGAATTGTGGATTCTGTTGTCCAGTCATCGCTGCTGTACTGGGTTAGTACCCAGAGATCGCGCGCAATGGAATCGCCCGGCACTTCGGTAATACCCAGGCCGAAATTCATTTCTGATCCGTATTCTTTAACCAGCTCGGATTTTACTGTTTCGGAATCTATAGCCGGTTCTGACATAAATTTTCCATTCACTCCCCTGCCCTGATCTGTTCTTTGGTGTAAAAAGATTTATTTATATAAACTTCTAGTACGCCGTCTCCGGTGGAAGAATACGGTATATCGATTAATTCTCCGGGTGCACCGGAAGAGCTGAATACTCCGCGGCCGAGTGAATCCGTAATTACTAGTTCGATTTTAACCTGCTCCGGTACGTCGGAATTATTACCGGATGAAAATGGAATCTGCATGGAATATACCCTGAGTATTTCCCTGGGTTTATTTTCATCTGAATTTTCAAATTCCACGCCTACGGTCAGGGTGATTTTTGCGCCTTTTTTTAATTTTGTTTCCGGTTCAACTGACTGGGAAAATATTTTACCGGCGTTTCTTGCCTGGGCCGTATATTTTGTTATTATACCGACAGCAATGCCGAATTCCTCAAGCTGGGCACGTACGGCTTTAAAATTTTTAAGCGTATAATCTTCGATAATAAAATCATTGGTAGCAATACCGCGTGAAACTAAAAAAATAATATCGCGGCCCGGATTAAGATCTTCTCCGGCCTGAGGGCTGTGCGCAATCACG
>DNNS01000264.1 GCA_003497555.1 Spirochaetia bacterium | reverse complement strand
GAAAATATGGTTCTCGCAGAGAGCGCAGAGTTCGCAGAGACCAACCTCAAGGTTGATCCAACTCTCCGCGGGCTCAGCGGCCTCTGCGTGAAACCCTTTAAATTGATTTTTTAAGCGAATATATCGTTTTAAGACGGTATTTTCCAGGGAGTTATTTTAATGTTTTTTTTTGATAAAAAAAAGCGGCAGGAGATCCTGCCGCCCGGCTTTATTTTCAGGCAGCCTTTTTTTCGGTTTTGGGAGAAAGAAATTTTATTTCCCTGCCTTCAATATTCACCGAAAAACGAGATGCTCCGTTTTTATCCTGCCAGCGGCTCTGGCGCAGATAACCGGAAACCAGCACATGGCTGCCCTTGCTTAAAAATTTTTCGCAGGTTTCAGCAAGCTTGGCCCAGGTGGTAACGTCAAAAAAGCTTACTTCTTTTTTGGCTTCGTCGCCTTTACCGCGGGTTTTGTTGATGGCAACGCTGAAATTACATACAGCAATGCCCCCGCTAACGTAGCGGATTACCGGGTTGGCTGCCAGATAACCTTCTACCAGGCAGAGATTTAGATTGTCCATAATAGACTCCTTGTTTTTATTTACAACAATATATATACGCATTTTTTTCAAAAAAATTGAATTTTTTTTAAAATTTTTTTTTATGGTAAGATACTGATGCTATCAATGAGGTGATTATGGACGCAGATATTCTTAAAAAAGCACAAAGCTGGCTTGACGGGAGTTATGATCAGCAAATAAAGGAACAAATCAGGTTAATGATGAAAAATAATGAACAGGAGCTGATTAATTCCTTTTACCGCGACCTGGAATTCGGAACCGGCGGCCTGCGGGGAATTATCGGCGCCGGAACCAACCGCATGAATAAATACACCGTGGGCATGGCTACCCAGGGGCTGGTAAATTATCTGCTGGAATGTTTTCCCGGCGAAAAAATTAAAGCTGTTATTGCCCATGATTCACGGCATAAATCGCGGGAATTTACCATAAACACAGCTTCTATTTTTGCCGCCAACGGAATCACCGCATATATTTTCAGCGATCTGCGTCCTACCCCGGAACTTTCTTTTGCAGTGCGTGAACTCGGCTGCCACACCGGAATCGTTATAACTGCATCGCATAATCCTCCGCAGTATAACGGCTATAAGGTCTACTGGCAGGACGGCGGCCAGGTTATTGCGCCTCATGATAAAAATATTATTGCCCGGGTACAGGCTATTAAATCCATAGATGAAGTAAAATGGCAGGGGCACGAAGAAAATATTATTACGCTCGGGAACGATATTGATGACAGGTACCGCGAAAAAGTAAAATCCCTGTCGCTGAATTCCGATATTATTAAAAAACATAAAAGCCTGCCGATTGTTTATACCAGTCTGCACGGTACGGGTATTACCCAGGTTCCTGCCTCCCTGAGTTTATACGGTTTTGATAATATTATTCTTGTTGAGGAACAGAAAAATCCGGATCCTGATTTTTCTACAGTTAAATCTCCTAACCCGGAAGAACACGAAGCCATGAGTATGGCAATAAAAAAAGCGGAAAGCACTGGAGCAGAACTGGTACTGGCTACCGACCCTGACTGTGACCGTGTAGGCCTGGCAGTACGCGGCCCGGATAATAAAATGCTTTTATTAAACGGCAACCAGACTGCTACCCTGCTGATTTATTACATGCTTAATCAATATAAAGAACAAAAAAAACTTACCGGCAGGGAATACATTGTAAAAACCATAGTTACCACGGAGCTGCTGAAAGATATTGCCGATTACTACAGAGTAGAATGTTTTGACGTGCTGACCGGTTTTAAATATATTGCCGGGATTATTAAACAGAATGAAGGACGGAAAAAATTTCTTATCGGAGGCGAAGAAAGCTACGGCTATTTAGCCGGTGAATTTGTCCGTGATAAAGATGCCGTAATTGCATCGGTTCTGGCAGCAGAAGCATGCGCATGGGCGAAAAACCAGGGTGTTTCTTTTTTCAGGCTGCTGGAAAAAATTTACGAACAATTCGGTTTGTACAAAGAAGCTCTTTTTTCCCTGAACCGGGAAGGCAAACAGGGAGAAGAAGAAATTGCAGGTATCATGCGTAAATTCAGAAACTCGCCTCCGGAAAAAATCGGCGGCTCCAGGGTAATCTGTATCAAAGATTTTAAAAAAAGCCTCGCTCAGGATTGTTTAAATGGGTCGGAAACAGCCATTAATCTGCCTAAATCGGATGTACTGCAGTTTTTTACCGAAAACCGAAGTAAAATTACGGTGCGCCCTTCTGGAACCGAACCCAAAATCAAATTTTATATAAGTGTATACGCACCGCTTTTATCCGGAGAATATGCCGGTACAAGCGCTCTGCTTGAAGATCGGATCAAGATAGTAAAGACGCAATTTGAATTATAAAAAAATCTTTTTGCATATTTTCCTGCAATTTCGGCAGAATATCCGGATGTTTGAATTGGATTTTCCAGGGAGAGTCGTCATGTTCAACTTGAACACCTGAAACCATGAAAATGTTTCACGTTGGT
>DNNS01000283.1 GCA_003497555.1 Spirochaetia bacterium | reverse complement strand
AGGGTAAAATTGAAACTCTGAGTATAACGGCTAAAATATAGGCAGCGGATAATATGGATAAATCAAGTAAAAAAACAGAGGCGGAAAGAAAAACTGTATTTTTTTTTGACATGATACCCGGAAAATATACTGTTAAATTTTACCTGCCCGCAGCATTGCAGACAATTATATTATGAAATAAAAAAAATAATAATGCCAGACTTCTTAAAAAGTCCTAGTTTTTTATTTCACGGTTTTTACTACAATAAAAGGCATAAAAATANNTCCCAACAGCGCATAGCCGATATCACTGCCCTGCGCCTCAATGCTTATGCTTTTTACCTCTGAATTACAGCGTTTATTAGGCCATTCGTATTGATAAATAATTACATCGTCCTTATATCTCTCCTGCTTGGCTTTTTCGCTTTTAAAGCTCAAGAATGTACGGGAATCATAAACATATTTTGAAAATACGGCTGCCTTGTCCCGCGAATCAATCAGCCATTTAGAGATGTGGTATCCGAAATTCACAGTGAAAATTTCAGTACTGCCGTCTGCATAGGCAACTGTATATTTCACTACCGGAATTCCATACAAAGGGTCTTTATATTTATCCCGAAAATTATCATTAAAAAGTTTTTCATCCGCCGGATTAAGATCAGCAGCATGATAAAGAATTATACTGCCGGCCGAAGCGTTGATTTGTATTTCCCGGCGTGCTGCCTCCCGGGCTTTAAAAAGCAGACATTTTTTCTGAGAAAAATCTGCAGGAATACCGCCGACATCTTTTAGCTTTATATCCAGGTTTCGTAAATCATAGTCGGGACCGTAATCGAACCATCCGCTGCCGTCATTTTTTACATTATCAATATAACTTTCATTGTACAGTCCGGAAATACTGATATTTCTGAATTGATCTGAAGCAAAATATAGAGGTTTACGCGAGTAATTTCTCATTATATGCCTGCCGTAAACAGCTTCATATTTCTCCCACGAGGTGTTATCGGAATCCGGAAAATTATTCCATATACCGTTAGCGTACAGGGCAGCAGCCATATTGCCGTATAACGGCGCTTCCTTATGCCTGAAAACAGTGAGCCAGGGATTAAAGGTAAAAACCATAAACCCGTGGCCGGATATTTTATCTTCATTATTACGATCGATTTTATATGAAGTGGAATATTTATAGATTCCACTGATTTTGTTTATCTGTATTATCTGCGGATTCTCTTCTTCGCCTGTACTGAGCCGGTCTCAGCCCGGTAAAACATTAATCAATTTACAAAACGATATTGCAGCTGAACAAAATATCTCTTTACGGATTACCCGGCAACATCTTATTCCCCCAGACGAAGATCAAGCCCGGACAGCAGATCCGAACCGATGGTCACATATTCCTTTTCTTCGTGTCCAAGCATTTTCCGGGAGCGCAGGAATTCTCTGGCCAGCGAGAGCGAATGCACTTTAAAACGTACGGCCAGGATTTTATCTTCGCTATATGGAAGCAGCCGCAGGGACGGGCCGTATTCAAAAACAAATATTCCGTTTTGTTCAGTTACCGGGCAGAGAAAATTAGTCCACTTACCGTATTTTACCGGGAAATTCTCCAGACCGACGGTAATTTCATCAATACCCCGTATTCCCAGCGGGCCGCCCCTGTTCTCAGCCAGAGTCTGCTTGACCTTTTTTTCATGACTTTCCAGATTGGTGGAAAATTCACATATGGTCACAGCCCAGTTGTTGCGGAACAGCTCTTTTATGCCTGTAACCGAAAACCAGGTAAACGGGACTATTATGGTATGATCAATCTTTCTTTCATCAAGAATCCGGCAGGAATAATCAAGCCCGGTGTAGGAACCGAAAACCAGACCGGAAAATCCGCTGCACCCGCGGAAGACATCAAGCGGATAGCGGACAATTTCCAGGGTTGCGTTGCCGGTAAAAATTCCTCCGGTTTTTATATATACATGATTCTTGACAGGCCAGGATACAGGCAGATCAAGAACAGTATAAAAAAAATCAAAAAGCGGAGAAGGATCACGGGCCGAGACCGAAATATGATCAATCCATTTTACAGCGCGGTTTGCCCCGGGCCTGTTCCTGTTAATACCGCTTCCGCCTAATAATACTGCGGATAAAATAATGATTCCTGCCGCTTTTTTCATTGCTTATTCAGGGTTATTACGGCAATTTCCGGTGCATTGCCGATACGCACCGGAGGCCCCCAGGTTCCGGCGCCGGAAGTTACATACAGCCAGGTTCGATTTTTGTTTTTCAAACCGTAACTTTTTAAAAAGACAAGTGAAGTAATGAGATTTACAGGGAATAGCTGTCCGTGATGAGTATGCCCGGATACCAGCAGATCAATTCCGTTGTCTACGGCTTCGTTAAAACTGCGCGGCTGATGATCCATGACAATAATAATATGGCCGCGGGGAATTCCCTGCATTATCTCGTCAAGATTTTTTCGTTTCCGCCCGGCAAAAAATTCTGCAGATACTTCATCCCGCCCTATGATACTGATTCCCGGAAGCGAAAAAACACTGTCACGCAGCATGCGTATTCCGTATTTTTCCAGGCGCCCGCTTAAATGATCAATACCTCCGCTGATATAATCATGATTACCGGCGCAGGCAAATACTCCAAGCGCGCTGTTAATACCCGAAAGGAACGACAGCAAATCCCTTTTTATAACAATATCAAGATTGTGATCAATCAGGTCTCCGGCGATCAGAACAATATCCGGCGAAGTACTGTTGATCTGCTCTGTTAATTTTAAAAGTTTATCCGGACGGGAGAGCCTGTTTAAATGCAGATCAGCAAGTATGGTAATACGCAGACCGGAATTGGATTTAATTTTTCCCGGCACGGCAATATTTATATTACGGGTACGAATCAGTTCGGCATTGCTATATCCCCCGGCCAGCAGTATTATCATAAAAAGCCAGATCATGCCGAAAACATACAGTTTACCGGAAGCGTTAATTTCCGGCAGTCCGATAATCCGTCTGATCAAAAAACCGGCTTCTCCCAGAGCTGATAATAATAACAGGTAAAGCAGCGCTGCCAGCCAGAAAGAATTAATGAACAGTAAAACCTCAGGCAAAGTGATACGCCCGGAACCGTCAAGGTAGAGAATCAGGGGATATAAAAATACAACGGCTAAAAAAAAAAGACGAAAAACAGTCTGAAGACTTTTATAAGGAAGCAGGGCGGCATTTTTTCGGTAGATAAAAAAAGCTGCGCTNNCCAGGCAAAAAATCATACTCCATTTTCAGATAAAATTCAACAGCCGATAAATCTCAGATGGGTTCATCTTGACATCCTGATTATTCCATCATAATCAGCGCGTGATGCTCCATATAAGGCAGAGTAAAAAAAACACGATTATTTTTCTGCGTATGCTCAAGTTCCGTATTGCCTGTGATATTATACACGCGTTTCACCTTTAGCGGTACAGCAACAGAGATTTTAATTTCATGAAGCGGAATACAGTCTTCAATTACTTCAATCGCCTTTTCCATGGGCCAGTCGCCGTTTCCTCCCCTGCTGACGGGTACGGCATTTAACAGATGCAGCAGCAACCGGTTGTTTTGCCGCATATAACTCATGCGCGCAGTTGAAGGCATATTACTTTCAAACTGCATTTCTCCCAGGAGCAAACGCAAGGCGCACCTTACCATATTGCGGAAAAGCATCTGGCCGCTGATACGGTACATGGAAAATACCGGATGAGCAAAAACAATGATATTTTTATCGCGTATTACCGCCGGATAATCGGCTTTTTTTTCATGGGGAGTATGCTGATGCGAACAAAAATGATCATAACTTCGGTTAAAATAGGGCTGCTGAACATCCGCTAAAATTTCCGCACCCTGCGGATCAATCATCAGCGCATTTTTATAAGTCACAAACTGGGACGCAACCGAACCGGATTCAAGTTTTTTTCTTACAGTAATGTAATCGTTGTTCCAGGGACTAATACCCAGCGGCAGCAGACAGGTATTTATATTATATTTTTCTTTCAGATTGTCAAGTCCGCTGGTACCAGATAAAATCAGCCTGCCTCCGCCGGCCAAAAATCTGTTCAGGGCTAGCGCGAGTTTTTCATTTACCGTTACTTCATCGGGTAAAATTAAAAGACGGTATCTGGAAAAATCAGCATCAGTATCTATCACATCAAACATAACCTGCGATTCCAGCAACATGCGGCAGGCTCCTTCGTCGGGAAACACCGGATTCCAGTGATTAGCAAGGCAGGCGTTTAACGACTCCACGCTCAGAATGGCGATTTCACTCTGCGTTACGGTATCCGTACAGTATTGTTCCAGTTTTTCAACATCGTTATATGCAGCTCCGATTAATTCATAGGTAGCCATATCCATTTTCCCGCAAGGATGCAGCTGATCCCCGACACTGCATTTTGCTCCGTTTGCGATCATGGCTGCAGTTTCATAACGCAGCGCATTAACATGTTTGAAGCCTCCAAACTCTCCCCAGGTGGTATGAAATTTTCCGGTCATGCCTAAAAAATCCCTGCCGGTATTTACAGCATAACGCGCAGAAAGCGGAAAATGATCGTATCCCCAGCCGCCGGTAGGAAGCGATTCCAGCTCCAGATGCGTCTGGTACTTTAATATTTCCTTGTAACCGCGGGTTATATGCCCGCCATTATGAAAAAGCCNNCATGCCTGCGCACAGTTTCTGTAGTTGCCCGGTAATATTTTAACAGCACACCGGTTTGATATTCCGTTAAATCACTTTCCTTTTCAGGATCAAGCCCTGCAGCCAGCATACCGAATACACAGTATGAACAGCGGCACATGCGCCGGTTAATAATATCAAGAAAAATTCCATTACCCGGAAACAAGGTGAGTACTTCATCAATCTGGGCGCAAAGATAATCAAGATACGGAGTGTTAAAGCATACATGTTTAAAGCCTGCCTTAAACGGCTGATAAGGGACATCGGCAATCTGCACTTTCCAGTCAGGATGTTTCTTCAGCATGGCTTCATCCAGGCCTGCGCTGAGATAAATCGGGGTATTTACTCCGATTTCACGGGCAGCTTCTAACATCAGGGGGAGTAACGGTTTTGTCAGATGCGGATGCCGTATACCCACTTTGGTATCATGATAGGACAAGCCATGATGGCATTTGGAAAAAACCGTAATTGAATCAATATGCCCGGTTTTAAGTGCAGCCTGAAAATTATCTTTACTGAAAGCGCTCCCGACATCACGAATAAGTTCTGAAGTGTGAAAATCAAGATGCACCTGTCGGAAACGTAATTTCATTTTTCTCTCCATATACAGTCTGATTATAATTATACTATCGGAATAATTACACTGACAAAATTGATATTTAAGTGTAAGAAATAGCTGTGTTTATCACCCAAAAGAAGTTTTCTGCAGTTTTTGGGGGNNTGGTGGAATAATGACAAAAACCAAACCAAAACCACCTCTGCCCCTGCGTCTATCAAACGTATCTTGCAACCTTCTCGTTCACAGTCCACCCGTCAGCAAAAGCTTCTCTTATCACCTCCCCGTATTCAGCTTGTATTATTTCCGGCGGAGAAATTTAATAGTAAATACACGGCGCGAAAATTTTATCAGAAACATGCGCTGTTAAGATTTTGATTCGCTTGAGAAAGAAACCGGCACGACGAATCATTATGTTTTTAGGTTTCCATCGTTGACTATTTAATGAAGAGGAAACACAATAATGGCATTAATAAACGACATATTAATAATCATGACCGTGGCTCTTTTAACGTTTTCCACAAGATTGTTTCCTTTTCTGCTGTTTGGTAAAAAACAAAAAACTCCGCCAATGTTATGCTATCTTGGAAACATATTGCCCTCGTCTATTATTGCAATACTGATTATCTATTGCCTGAAAGGAATAAATTTTTCACATTTTTATGCTTTTGGCCCTCAATTGACAGGCATTATTATCGTTTCTGTTTTACATATTTGGAAAAGAAATAACTTATTCAGCATTGGTGTTGGTACAGTTTGTTACATGCTATTGTTGCGGATTTAAAGCGCTGAATGAAATTCCCCAAGGCAGAGCCTCGGGGAATTTCCCCGTAACGATTTAAAATACCATGAAAATCGAAATATACATTTTGTAATTTCATGGTAAGAATTTTTTTCTACGAATACCGGTTTCGGTTAAAACCGGTATTTTATATTTTAATACCGGCAATTTCCCAAAATTTCATATACCCGGCAGGAAAAAGGCGCAAGTTTGATATTCTGCATTTTTAACGGGCTGTTTAAAAATATTTCTTTTCCGGTTTTTATATCTTGAGGAACCGGCAGGGTGATCGGTTGGTTAAAAGGATTAAAAAAGGCCAGCAGCCGGTTATTCCGCCAGATACAGGGGAGCATTTTGCCGGCGCCCAGATCGAGCGGATATGCTGATTCGCCCCGTCCATAATAAAAAGCTTTGTTAATATAATCAAGACCGCGGCTGTTAACCTGCGGAAGATAATCGCCCAGTATTACGCTTCCGCCGGAAAGAATAACCGCAGCCAGATTCATTTTCATTTCTTCTTCGTTCCAGAAAGCGCCTTTGCGCCAGCCGCTTTCTTCCTCGTTTCTTTTCCAGGGCACTTCCACGTGAAAGGGAAATTTACCGCTGCGCCAGGTAGCTTTCGGTACCCGTACTATGGTAAAATCCGGATCTCCGGCGAACCATTTCTGGAGCATAAAATATTTACACGCTAAAGCAAAATAATTTCTCTCGGTATTATCACGGAAAGTTGCGATATCGCCGGTAAAACGCGCTTCATTAACCGGATTTCCTCCCAGTTCAAAGGGATAATTACAGCCCAGAATGTAAGTACTGTCTCCCAGTTCCTGTCTGGCGATTTTCAGCATTTCTTTTATATGCTGATTAGTACTCCATGATTTTATATCTGCGCTGCAGTCCGGATTTTCCAGGCATTCCGCCTGATTAAATAAAAAATCCAGTTTAACATATTCATAGCCCCATTCCCGCACCCGGGCAAAAGTATCTTTTAAAAAAGTTCTGGTTTTTTTAACAGAAACATCTAGCATGTAAAATATTCTGGTCATTCCCTGAGCGCCTAAATACGGATGTTTTTTGGAATCTTTTAAAAAACATTCAGGAGAATATTGATAAAGCGGAGAAACCGGCTCGGCACAGAGCGGCGCCAGCCATAATCCGGGTTTAAAGCCTCTTTTTTTAATAT
>DNNS01000154.1 GCA_003497555.1 Spirochaetia bacterium | reverse complement strand
ATCTTTCATTTGACGAAGCTGCATTTTGCGAACCCGCGGCCTGCGCAATTCATTGCCTAGACCGCATACAACCGCAACCCGGAGATGATATAATTATTTTCGGTGCCGGACCCGCCGGAATAATTCTGACACAAATTCTGAAATGTAATGGCGCGGGAAATATCATTGTCTGCGCTCCAAGCCGGGATAAACTAGACATTATAGAAAACATGAATATCGCGAAAACCGTACTCTTTCACAAAAACGACTATTTGCGGCATGAGACAGTAATCAAATCTCGATTTCCGAAAGGATTTGACATCATTATTGAAGCGACAGGATCGAGCCAGGTAGCCGGACACTGTTTTTCTTATGCTAAACGCGGATCAAAAATCGTTTTTTACGGTGTTTGCGATAAAGCCGGAGAAATAAAAATAAATCCTTATCAGATATTTATTGATGAAATAAAAATTATCGGCTCTTTTGCCCAGACACACTGCTTTGACCGGGCGATTCAATATTTAGAAAGTGGAACTGTCAAAGTTAATAATCTGATAACGCATACATTTAACTTGGATGAGTATGGAAAAGCTATCGATGCAGTAGCCGACGGCCGCTGTCTCAAGGCAATTATTCATCCGTAATATGCCGTATTCGGTCAGCCTAATGACTTGATCGGGCATAATTATACAAAATGCAGAAATCTGCAGAAAGGAGATACAATATGATGGCAGCAGTACTGGAAAAAGCAGAACACTTGGTAATCCGTGAGATTGACATAAAGGAATACTTAAGTCCTCATGACGTTAGAATTAAAATCACTAACGTCGGCATTTGCGGCAGTGACATGCATTATTTTAAACATGGAAAAATCGGCCCGTTTATCGTAAAGGAACCTATGGTGCTGGGGCATGAAGGATCAGGAATTATTACTGAAACAGGGAGTGAAGTAAAAACGTTAAAAGTCGGCGATTGTGTCTGCATGGAGCCTGGTATACCAGATAATAATAGCGTTGCCTCAAAAAGGGGAATATATAATCTTGACCCGGATGTAAAATTTTGGGCAACACCCCCTGTTCACGGCATTCTCCGAACTTCCGTTATTCACCCGGCAGAATACACCTATAAACTGCCTGAGGCAGTTTCTCTTGAAGAAGGAGCTTTAGTTGAACCGCTGGCTATAGGAGTTCATGCAGCCACCAAAGCGTGTATCAAGCCGGGAGATATTGCTTTGGTTATCGGTGCCGGCACTATTGGCATAGTTACAGCATTTTCTGCGCTGGCCGGCGGCTGCAGCAATGTGATAATTTCTGATATAAGGTCAGAAAAACTCGATATTTTCAAATCAAATCGGGAAATAATAACAATAAACAGTTCAAAGGAAAACTTGCATGAACTTGTTATGGATCTAAGCGGCGGCTGGGGTGCTGATATTGTTTTTGAAACAAGCGGAAATAAAAAAATTACAGAAACGATCTTAGATGATATTTGTCCAAGCGGGAAATTGGTTTACATCGGCATGCCGGCAGATCCGGTATACTTTGATATTGTTAAGGCGCAATCCCGGGAAATAAGTATTATTACAATTTTTCGCTATGCTCATGTGTTTCCGAAAGCAATTGCCTTGATCGGCTCAGGCAAAATTGATGTTAATCGGTTAATCACCAGCAGATTTGCTTTTAAGGATTGTGCGGAGGCTTTTACCAACCAGCTTAACCCTAAGGCACAAAGCATCAAAACGATGATTCAATTAACAGAGTAATGATAATAAATCACGATGCATAATTTAATCTTTTATCGGAAGTAATTACTCACAATTAAATGATTTATATATGAAACCCATTTCTGATTTTGAACGCATCACCGCATGTATACGCGGCAAATCAATTGGCGGTACTCTTGGAACCCCGCATGAAGGTAAAATGAGCCTGATGAACCTCACCTATTATGATCCTGTTCCCATTGGCATCCTGCCGAATGACGATTTTGATCTGCAGCTATTATTTCTGGAAGCCGTGGAACAAGCTGGAGGCGCGGTTGACTCCGATATCCTCGCCTGTACATGGGCGCGCCGAGTTGATTTTCCGTGGGATGAATACGGAGTGGCTCTTATTAATATGCGCCGCGGCCTAAAGCCGCCGGTTACCGGCTGGTTCGATAATCCATTCGCACATTGCATGGGAAGTCCTATCCGCAGCGAACTCTGGGCTATGCTCGCACCGCGGCGGCCTGATCTCGCAGCATATTTCGCTCTGCAGGATGCTATGATTGATCATGGCCTGGAAGGTATCGCGGGTGAAATGTTTTTTGCCGCTTTTGAATCCGCAGCGTTCTTCGGGAAATATTCCATTACCGAGCTTATTAAAATCGGATTGTCGTATACTCCACCAAAATCTATAACTTACCAGGCGATATCTTTTGCCTGCAAAAACGCTGCACAATATAATTGGAGAACCCTCCGTGAAAAAATTCTGGAAAGATACGGTCATCCGAATTTTACTGAAGCGCCGCAGAATATCGCCTTTACTATTATCGGTCTGCTGTATTATCCCGACGATTTTGATCAGGCCCTGCTCTCAACCACGAATTGCGGCTATGACACCGACTGTACCGCAGCTACGATTGGAGCCATGTGGGGGCTCATTCATGGCGATAATTTTACTAACCGCTGGATTGTACCTATCGGCGATATCATGTTTGCGAGTCACGGTGTGACTGACATGGCAGTGCGTATCACTATTGACGGTATCGCCAGACAGGTATCAGAAACCGGCAAGCTGGTTATGGAGCGTTACGGAAAATTGGCTCCTGAAGCGGTAAAAAAAATGATAACGGATCAGGTAACGAGACCTCAGCGTATGTGTCTAGACAGGCATGACCAGGTCTTCGTTACCTACCCGAAAACACCAGTTATGGGATCAAAAATCAGGTTGACAGTCAATGGCCCGGTAAAAAAATGTCATGCGAGATACCCGTTCCGTGCGCAGCTTGAAAAAAAAATCGTGACTGTAACTGTTGATCCTAAAGCTGAATTTATTCCGCTGCACGCAGACATAACCCTCGAATCAGCAGGAGGCAGGCAGTACCCTGTGCCGCTTTTAACCCAGCATGAACTGTGGGAAGGCTCGTGTTCTTCTCCGGAAGATTTTAGTATCCGGGTACAAATCAATCCTGCTGAACTTGAAAAAAACAAATCTCTTTCTCCTCTGGCGCTCTCTGATCGTACGCTTTTTCTGAAAGACCTAACTGGTCCCTGGGCTCATCTGTGCGCGTATTTCCATATAGGATGGATGAACAAACTCCGTTTCTGCACGTTCGCCGAATGCCCAGTAACAAGCTTCCTTAACGGTATGAAAATTATCGAGCATACCGATGCTTGGCCATGCATCCCTGCGCCGCATCGCGAGAACACGGCGATTTTTGCTGATGCAGAGGTAAAAAGCGGCTGGCAACGCTGGGATATTTTTCTCGACACCACTAAAACTGTGCGGGAAGGAAAGATCGTACTCGCGATCGCGCATGCCTATACCAAGCAGTTGGTGGATTTTAAATTTTTCCGTAAACCCGGCGGGGTGTATAATTATTAGCTATATGCTAAAAACCGGGTATTATCACCGCTTTGCGGCATAGGCATACTTGGGAGAAATTACCACTGCTTTAATTAGGGCTTTTTTCTAACAAATTCCCGCTTTTCATTTTTTTAAACAGAGACTTTCTAAGATAATTTGACATATTATAGTAAAGTATTTATAATGACTCTTAATTGGAAATACAATTTTTTTAAAAATTCTGCGTATATATATGTAGAAGGA
>DNNS01000201.1 GCA_003497555.1 Spirochaetia bacterium | reverse complement strand
TCAAGCATTTTCTGCAGATTAAATATAGACGCGTTCCAAGAAAAAAAATCGCGCCCGGTTTTTGGGGGTGCGATGTTATTTCTTGGGAAAACAAAATAACTTTTATTTATGGTTTATCGATAATTTTTTTCAAATAATATTCTGTCAGCAGAAGATTTTCAGGGTCAAATGTATTTTCATCAAGATAAACCCGGATATTCAGGGCTACAAGGGTTTTGGGAACAATAAAGCGGACAGCCGGAATAACCGCTTCCCCGCTGCCTTTAAAGGCAAACGGTTCTTCAGCCAATCTGGTTTTTTTTCCCAGCCTGCTCATGGCGGTAATCGCCACTTTGCCCCTGATACTCCCTTTGCCCGGACCTGAGAGCATACAGGCTGCTTCGTATCTGCCCTTTTCTATGATGGAATGCGGGCCCCAGGAAAGCTGGCCGGTAAATTTTCCGGCAATAATTTTATTGTCTGCAGTGCGCTGTTGTCTTGTGCCGATTTCCGTATTCGGGATGCGCTTTAAAATATACGGCCTTGAAAATCCCTGAATTTTTAATGGTATGGACCTGGCCGGTTTTTTACCGGTTGCAAGAAAATACAAGCCTTCCGGAATTATTCCATTTGAGTCCGGCTTACATTCCATCCCGTTTGCAGAATTGATAATTTTAACACTGTGATCATCCGTTATATCAATGCGTCCGGCAGTTTTACGGAAAACAGCGCTGGTAAAACCCTGTGCGGATTCATAGAGCGGCAGACAGTCAAAAAAGTCAAAACCGCAAAAGTAGACTTCCGGAGGCTTTTCCAGGTCGGAATGAATTTCTGCAAAAAATCCCGGCCGGGTATACAGTTCTGCCGTAACCGTACGGTTTTTACTAAAAGGTTCAATCAGGTATTTAAAGGTATGATCTGCAGAAAAAAAAGATGAATGTACCTGAATAATTTCTCTGACATTATCATCCCGGCTGCTGTATGCAATATAGCCGGCATCGGTGTTTATACGGTTTTCGGTTCTGGAAAAAAATACCGATAAATGATTGGGCGTATTTTTTTTTGATTTGTTCATAATTACACTGCCGGCTGCCGTGTAGCCGCGCGGTCTGTTGAATTCCGCGTCTCCCCAGGTATAAATGCGGAAGATTTTAAAAGGAATATTGTTATCCCAGCGCAATACATCAATCAGTTCTGCCGGACCATATTTTTTTTTAACATCCGCTATTGTTTCTTCTGTATTCTTCCGGTTGATTACTACCAGCAATTCTCCTTTGCGGCTGATCGGCAGATCGAAAAATGCCGGATACGCAGTCCATGCCCAGTTCATTACCCCGTTTTCAATACAGTAATCATTTTCGTCCGCTGAAAAGAAGCAGGAATAAATGTTTTTATCACTACGGTAAATTTCACTGATCCGGCTGTAAATGCCGTACATATCTGTTTTATCTGTTGCCGGAGGATTTACGGTTTTATCGTTGTTAACAACCATAAAAAAAGATAAAACGATCAATATAATTTTTACCGGAGTTCGTATTGCTTTTTGTCTGATTTTTTCCAGAAAAGCAAGCGGCAGCAGGGTAAAAATAACTGCAAACGGATAGATGGGCTGAAGCGTTCTGGGTTCGTGGTAGGTATCGGAATAAGCCCAGTAAAAAAATGCAAGTATTATGCCCAGCAGAAGAAACTGTTTTTTCCGGCTGATAACCGGTTTAATGAAAAAAAGAATAATTGCTGCCGGAAAGAAAAAATAAAGTTTTCCGAGATTTTCAAGCAAAGATTTATGCATCCAGACAAGGGGATTAAAGGTTTTCAGCAGATTTAAAAATACCGGCAGGCTGACTGCGCCGCGCTGCCAGTGTTCCCGGTATTTTACCAGTTCGTCATAATGATAAATCAGCCAGGGAAGAAAAAAAAATATAACAGGCACAAGCGCCGGGAGTAAAATAATGCGATAGGCTTTCAGCAGGCGTAATCGTCTGTTGCTGCAGGGCATTTTATAAATCCGCAGGATCCTGCGCAGTATGATAAAAGATGTATATACAGCCGGAATCAGAAAATAAATATAAAAAGTAATTTTGGTCATAAGCCCGATAGCGCATACGGAAAAAAAGATAAAGGTGTATCTGCGTCTTCTCAGATGATCGGATTTTAAATAAAAATAAAAAGCCGCGGCTATAATCCCGGTCAGGGCAAAATCAAGCATAATCAGCCTGGAATAACCGGTGATCTGCGGTAAATAAAAGATCATGACCGCGCAGACAAGCGAAGTGAATGCGCTTCCGGTAAGAAAAAAAACCGACCGGAAGGAAAAAAATGCCAGCAGGGCAAGATAAATAATATTGGAAAAGGCAAAACCGTCCGCCGGGTTATGCGTCAGATTGCGGAAAAAGGAGGCAGTGAAATAAAATACCGGACCGTAAGTATATTCTACGGTTCTGATGAACAATTCATAATATTTTTTAATCAGCCCGGCATCAGATTTAAAAAAAATATTGTATGTTTTCTGGCAATTATAGGCATGACGGGCTGCATCCCATTCCAGGCTGCTGCGGTCAAGAGACAGCCAGCGGTAATTATGCAGCGCCATATAGAAAATAAAAACTGTTAATGCCAGATAATATATATACTTGGGAAAAAACACAGGGATGATATCAGGTATGTTTTTTTTCATGAAAAGATTATAACATCTGTCTGTATAAATAAACATAAATAAAAATTTCCCCTTCTGATTGCCGGATGCACCCCGCAAATTGAAAAAAAGTAATTTACTGATAATTATTAAAAAATTCTTTTTTAAAACCCGAACAGATACAAAAAATGCCTGTTTAAAACATTGAATTTTTTTTAATAAACGATTATTATTACAGTACAGGAGTGTAATTGCCGGTCATCAGCTGCAAACAGCAATTTAATAGGGAGTCGTCATGTCCGGAGG
>DNNS01000642.1 GCA_003497555.1 Spirochaetia bacterium | reverse complement strand
GTCTTCGTGAGCTTCGTGTTCTTCGTGGTTAAATTTTATTTTCATCGTTTCGGGTGTCTCATAGAGACATGACAACTCCTTCGAAAATATAATATAAAATAAAAGTAATTTTCAAGATTGTTTTCACAGATAATACCGTGTTATACTGGAATTTGCATGTACGGATCTATCGTATACTGCTGAAATTGATTACAGAATACTCATCAATAAAAACTTGTCCGCTGTGAACAACAATATGGTAACTCCATTTTTGCCCGCACCAGTCTTTTTCCATAGATTCACGCAATACAAGAAATCGGGATGAATCAGCCGGCTCCCATACATATATCAGCATTTCGCCGTCCGGGCCCGAAGCTGTCATTATATATTGCCATTTATCAGCTGCAGGTATTAAACTGCCGCTGATTTTTTTTTCATACAGCGCGGTTTTTCCCCGGCTGATTTGCGGCCGGAAAGATCCCGGTTTTATATTTATGCCGAAGCGCCGGTATTGCTCATTGGTGTAATACTGATTATTATCAAAATAAAACACAGCTTCGGAATTTACAGACATTTTATACAGAATTAGTGTACCCTGGCCTTCGGTAAATTGTTTATTGAGCCTGACTGATGATTTCCACGGCCCGGTGCTGGTAATTTCCAGCATCTTATTGGTAAAGCGTTCAGATGTCCATCTGGATGACCATCTTATACATGCACAAAAATTATCCAGCCCGTCATGATCTGCAATTTGTACGTCAGAAAAAATATTTGATAAAAAAGAAGGCGCCGGGNNTATCAGTTTCTTATATTCCCCTGTGTCTTTGGAAAAATTCATATCTCCCATCATAATAGTCCGCTGCCCGTGATACGGCTGCATTTTTTTTATCAGCGCGTCGGTCTGACATAAACGTACCGGAGTCGAATGCGGATTCAGATGAATAACAAAAACATTCAGCACATCACCGTCAGGAGTATTCAGGCTGGCCCGCAGAACTCCCTGCGGCCCGACAACAGACGATAAATTTTCAGTTTCCTTGATTTTAAATTTGGTAAGCAGGCATACATGATGACCGCCGGCAGATTCCGCCAGGTAAAAATTCATGCCCAGTTCCTGCGCTGCTTTCTGAATTACCGGCGGATTTCCTCTTGCCCATCCGCTTGCTTCCTGAATGCCGATGATATCAGGATCCACTTTTTTAATATATGCAAGCAGTTCCGGCAGTCTGTTTCTGCCGCCGTATTGTTTATACTGCCCTGATCTTTGAAGAGCATTGTCAAATTCCCGATCAACTCCTGCACCGTAGAGAATGTTGTAGCTTAGCGCTTTAATGGTGAGTAAAGTCGTGGGTTGTTTGGCTGCATTAGTTACATGAGAAATAATTTTTAGCGCAGGTACAACTGCCGGTTGATTTACCGGGAATAACAGTGAAATGATAGTAATAATAAATATAATATTGTAAATGTTCATAACAATCTATTTGAAAATGATAAACTATCAAAAGCATCAATATTCGTATTCATATTCGTCAACCATTACTAAAAACCATTTATTTTTTTTAAAATTAAAGTTGAGTTCTTTAATTGTATTTCCAAATTTATCATATGATGTTATTGTCTGATATCCATCACAATTCCAAATTATCATTTTTGGAATACCGCTTAAATTATAAAAATATCGGAAAACGCCATTGTCCTGAGCATCGATTTCTACTATTTGTAATTTTTCGTTATACTTGTAATATTTGTTCATGGGTTTGTATTCATAGCACTGAGAAATTTCATGCTTTATTTTCTCTCTTTCATCATACTCTGCAGTCCTCCACGCAATAATTTTGTCATCTGTATAATATTCGATTTCATTGGTTATATTGCCATTAATATCAAAAAATTGCTTTGTTTTATGTGGTGTCGTCCCTTCTCGATATTTTGTTACTAATAAAGTACCCTCTTCTCTAAAATATGTATAATTGTATTTTTCGATATGGCCATCTCCTAAAGAACTAGGCTCAATTTTTTCTTCTTCTTCGATTAAATTAGTATTTTCATCGTAAATAGCTTTACTTGTGTAGTTTAAATTCATATTATAACCGATGTAGTTTTCTTTTTTTATTATTTTTCCAGATTTGTTAATTTCTGATACTTCTTTATAAATAATATTATAGTTAGTTTTTTTTCCATCAAGTCTTACAGAGCTTTTATAATGAATCATTACTTTTACACCCCCCTTTATGCATTCTTGATCCCAGCCAATTGATTGTCCCGAAGCAATGCAATAAAGAAGAACAGCAATAATTACAAATTTTCCCATAAACTAATCTCCTATCGTTTTATTTTAATCATCTTGTTTTCAGTTGTCGTAAATAACCTTTGCTTTCACATCACAAGCAATAGGAATGTAAATTGACCTACACAGGTATTGTCGTTCATGTTTCAATCCTGAATTTTGTATTTGCGGTTAAATTTTATTACTCTGCGCTCATAAGAACGATTGACGGATTTCCCTATTATGTGAAAGGTGACCCCGGCGCTTAAAAATATGCCTCCGATTAGAAATCGTCGTCTGTCAGGAAATCCCCTTATTGCAAAAACCAAACCGCGCAGAAGAATAGCGCTGCCGATTACATCGCAGCTGAAACTGGGTATAAGAAGTATGTTAGGGATTTTTTCCCTAATGAAATTGTATTTATAGATGCTATACAAATTTTCAAAGTATTTTCCGGCGGGACTATTCTGGTCTATCTCTATTTCTGCATCAAGAGATGCAATTGTATAGCTTATGATGTAGGGAGATGTGCCATAGTGTGAATATTGAAATTCATGAAAAGAATTTGTTAAACTTGAAGAGAATGTGTGGCCAATTACCAATTTGATCCTGTTTACCGGTGATAAAAACGAATCATAAAAAATACTGTCGTTGTTTGCTGAAAATATTATTTGATTTTTTATTAGTTTTTTATGAGGGTAAGAAAACGAGAACAATCCCGGTAAAACACTTTGTTCAAATGCGGATGTTGGCGTTTCTCCATCTGAAATATTTTGATTTTTTCCCTGCTCTGATAATATTGTCTGATAATTCTTTCCTGTCAGATTTTCAGAAAGGGATAAATACCCCGGCCCGACTATCGGTGCAGTCTGTAAATCTATAAGAGCAAAAGATATCTGCATATTTCTAAAAGCATTGGTAATATCTGTTAAATCAGTGATAAATCCGTTAGCATTATTGTACATTAACTTGTCGCAGGATGGTTTAACAAACATCGCCTGGCGTTGAATATTGCTGAAAGAAAAAAGTAATTTTTCGGCAAATGAATATGAATTACAATCCGGCCGTAATGCCGTCAGTGTGCCGGAAGTTCTGATAAATGATCCGTTGCAGTAAATTGAAATAGGGAGAAACAAAAACAGACAATAAGTATTTATTTTTTTAAATGCATATCGATATAAAAATTTGTTTTCTATTAATAAACTTGCTTGTTTTATCAAAATAAAACTCCTTATTTTTTCAGTTTAAATTTATTGTTTTTTATAATATTTCTTCGGCTCTTCCACAAAAAATGTATTATCGCCGCTGCGAACCCAGGTAACTGACGTGCCTGCGGTACCGGAAGGAGTTTTATAGATCAATTGATTGTTATTCACTTCCCAGGTACAACCGATCAATTTAACGTTATTGGTAAATAAAGAGCCATCTTCTGCATATTCCATTGTCAAAGTAGATCCGGGGCCGCTGTCATGAATGCCGACCATACTGCCCTGTGGACCTGATATTTTTTTTACTATATAAAAATACAGATAATTTCCGCCATGAGAAGTCATGCCGTACATCCTGTTTAACAAGGTATCGCCGGCCATATTCGAAATAGTGACTATTCCCGTG
>DNNS01000121.1 GCA_003497555.1 Spirochaetia bacterium | reverse complement strand
AGCAGACCGCCGCTGAAGTTGCGCAGCCAGCCCAGGCCCTCAGGTTCGTAAAATGACGGGTGAGTGTATCCGGTTTGGGTAAAAAATGAAACAGGAATACCGAAAACCGAGGCATAGCCTATATCCATAGCCCGATCAGGAAGTAAACTGAAAAACAGCCCCCGGCCGTTGTAAAAATCAAGAATACGCATACCGCGGCCTTTACCGTTATCAAGCACTGAAGATTTAATATCGGCAATCTGCTGAGGCGATGATGTATATCTGCGCAGTATTTCCGGATTTATTTTGAATTTATCAAACATTTTTAAACTCTCATAAATGATTGTACGAAGCCTGCGCGATCTTTTTTTTTGAACAAAACAGAAGACAGTGCATGACAACTCCTGTGAAAAAATATCTTTAAATATGATTTAAAAATAAACATTACGCAGTGTTTTACATTAAAATAAATGAAGTACTGAAAATAATCTGCCAGATATTTTTCTGCTCTTCACTCCATTCTCCCCAGATTTTTTTTACATCATTTTCCACTGTTGTTTTTCCCGAATAAAGGCGCGCTAATCCAAGTGCTGCTGCCGCAATAAATTTATATGGAATTATACCTCCGGAAAGCGCTGTACGTATCAGACCGATCACGCGGTCATTCCAGCCTAGTTTCCGTTCCATATCACGGCACACGCGCTCAACCGGATCACACAGAAACCTGCTGGTCATGCGTTCCAGCAGATCATCGGCATAAGCGGTAAAACCGGCAGAGGTAAAAAACTCGTCTGCCCCCCCCCATTTTTTAATCAGGGTCTTGCCGCTTTCTTCGATAAATGCGCTGCGGGCATAATTCATAATTCCCTTGTTATCACGAACCTGCGCCATGGATGAAATTCCTTTTTCCCGTGCCAGTAAACCGATTAAAAAATGTACGGCATTATGCCCGAACAGCTTGGCTTCTTCAAAAGGCAGCAGATTTTTTTTGGGATGCAGGCATGATAAACGGCTTTCCGTATACCGCGGACTGCTGATTAAAATATTGTTAAATTCTTCCGCCAGGTGCGCTAAATCAAGACCGGGAACCAGCGGCGATAAAGTAGCGCTGTTATAGGCCGAAGGAGCAGGAGCCGATGACATTTTCCCGATAACAGTATTAAGAATCTCGGTATTTTTCAGATCAAGCGCAAGCCTGTTCTTCAGTTTTTCTGCTGCGTAATTATCATTTTCTGAAGTAAAAACCAGCCGTTTTTTCCCGGGTTTTTTTTTAAATGCCTTGCTGAGCCATGATATTTTTGAATAGTCCGCCGCCGAAGGCAGGGCCGTGCTGATTTCATCAGCATCGGCAGCGATATTCACCAGTTTTTCCAGATCATCCGGAACCAGCGGATTTAAAATTTCAATATTGGAAATTACTTTTTGTTTAATAGCATCCTTTCCGGCAATATTGATGGTAATCTGTCCCCGGTTTTCGCGTACAGCCGTTATCAGTTCTTTATTTACTTCTGCCGCACAAATACGGTCAAAACCGGCAGCTTCGGCTCCGTCAAAAAAAATTCCGGTCTGAATAGGACCCATTCCGATACCAAGAAAAACTCCTGCCATGCGGACCTCACATCTTCCTTAAAAACTGGTATAGAAGCGGAAAAAGTTTTTTATATTTCTGAAAAAGTTCCTGATATTTTATATGCTGCTCGCGATCCGGAAAAAATATCCTGTCTGTCCGGCAAAAAAGAACAGACGCCTCTTTCAGGCTGGCCCATATTTTCAGGCCGGTTCCGGCCAGAAGAGCTGCGCCTAAAACGCTTGCTTCGGAAATTTCCGGCCGTATAAAAGGCATGCCGAATATATCAGCGTGAATTTTAAGCCACGAATCCGATTTGCTCCCTCCGCCGGTAACGGTAAAATTTTCAGTTTTGATATCAAGCGCCGACAGTTTTTCCAGAGCTTCGTAAAAATAAAAAGTAGATGATTCCATAATGGCTTTTAAAATATCGCCGCGCCGGGTAGAGGTAGTAAGGCCGGTAATTGCTCCTTTGGCGTCGCTTACGTATAAAGGGGCTCCGGCCGGCTCGAAACAGGGAAGCACCAGCAGACCGGAAGGGCCTTCCGGCATTTCGCCGGATAGTGCGCTGAAAATTTCATCCTGCGGAATTTCATTTTTTTCTTTTTGAGCAAAGGTATCACGGAACCACTTTACCAGGGATCCTGCCTGATTATAAATAAAACTGACGAACAGTTCCGGCACTACGTGACACCCGATATTGAGGTTCTGCCTGAACATGTCTTTTTTTTCGCGGACAGCGGAAAACACCGGAGTAATGCATTCATAAGTGCCGATGCCGCAGACAGCGCTGCCTGCGTTTATTGCCCCGCTGCCCAGCGCATTTAGGCATTGATCATGACCGCCGGCAAGTATTTTTATCCGGCCCGGAAGTTTTAATTTTTCAGCCAGGACGGGCGTGACTTCGCCTGCGCATTTTCCGGCGGACAAGATACGTCCGAATTTACCTCGCGGTAATCCTGCAAGCGTTAAAAGCCTGTCGGACCAGTTTCCCGCATCCAGATCAAAAAGTAAAGTCCTGCAGGCCAGCGAAGTGCTGGCATAAGGTTCTGCACCCAGCATAAAACCGATAAAGTCACCAATCAGCAGAAAAAAATCGGCTGCCCGGTAAAGTTCGGGGTTATTTTTTTTTATCCATAAAATTTTGGGAAGCGTATATTGTATACCGGGAATATTGGGACAAATCCGGTAAAAATCTTCTGCCGGTATCTTGTTTAAAAAATCATCAATTTCACTGCGTCCTCGGCAGTCTGTTCCCAGTATGATATCGGCAAGAATTTTTCTGTCTTTTGTTACCGGAACGCAGGCTTCGCCGAAAGAACTGACGCAAAGCGCCTGCACGGGATCATGCTTTGTTGCCGCAGCTGCCCTCAGGATTAATTCCTGAACATTATTCCAGAGCCGGGAAGAATCAATTTCCATATGCCCGGCATCTGAATGCCGGGTTTCGTGCATTAAATATTGAAATGTATACACCCTGCCGTCTGCAGAAACCGCCATAACTTTGGAACCGCTGGTTCCGATATCAATTCCAAGCAGACTCATAAACTGCCGATCATATTCCGGATTTTTCGGCAAAAGAACTGCCGGAAGAAAATTAAATATCTCCGGCGAAAAATATTTAACATGATTTTACCTGATCCATGGCAATTTCCTTCTTCATAGAATCAAGTATAGTAAAATCTACAGGGAAAATGAATGGAACTGCAGGCAAAAAGCATGCATTATCAGGCATTAAAAACTGATAAAGTAAATTATGCTTATTATCTTAAAAAGTCTCAGTTTTCTGCTTAATTATGGAAGTATTGTATCCACTCAGATTTTACAATTTTTAACACG
>DNNS01000347.1 GCA_003497555.1 Spirochaetia bacterium | reverse complement strand
CAAAATCGTTTCGGATGGGTATAGCTAAGCTGATAAAATAATATTGTATGGATTAGGTAAGTTAATAAAGGAGTTGTATGTTTAGAAAGCTTATGGAGGCTGGCGAAAATATTAATAGTGCAGTACTAAATAAGAAAGTACTTTCGGAGGAGTCGCTGGCTAGGGCCCAGCAAATACACCAGTCACTTAATGGTTTAGATAATATTGCTGCAAATAGGTTTAGCATTAAGGATATATTTGAAGATTATTTCTGTTTGCTCTATCCTGAACTATTAAAAACCTCTCAAGAAACAGGTCAAGTAATAGTTAATACAGCTGTGGGCTTATTAAGGAAAATACGTACTTATGATGTAATTGATTTTCGGAAATTATCACAAATTCAAGACATTATTACAAAGTCCGGCAGCGTTAATGAGTTAATTAATATGCTTTACCTCAATTCTTTTTTGTGTCTAGCACCAATAGAAAATAATGCTTTAGATATTAATATGATTACTGGTAAGAATGTTGATAAATTGAAAGTAGACTTTGCTAATTATGTTAAATACTTCTTTAAGATATTAGATAATTATATTGTAGCAAATGGGTTGATGGAAAAGAATATAGTTGCTATATCAAAAGATCCAGATGAGCTTACATTTAAGCAGAACCAAATTGTTTCTTTGCGTTCTAATATAGTGTCGGCGTATAGTTCATTTTTTGGTATAAGTTGTGGTATGAAAAAAATTATTCATTATTCAAAACCGCCTGAAGGTTTTCCATATAGGATTACTCAGGAAGATATAGAGAAGATAAAAAATATTAAAGGTTATTGTGAGAAAGATCAATATTATAGAGAAATTCAAGTTGGTAATATATTTGATATTATGTTTAATATATATATTGAACTTCAAAAAAGTCCCTTGGTAGGTGGCGATCTCAACGATCCTGTCTTCGATGTACCTATGGAACAAAAAGAATCCCTAGAAAGCCAATTGGTTGACGCTAAAATAGACTTTTATGAGAGAGTAGTCAGGCCATTTGTAAGAAGAACCCCAAGATAGATATTGCAAAAGTCTAAGTATATTAAGAAACCTAAAACGTTTTTCGGATTTAGCGAAGTGCGGTCATACTACGGGCAGAACAGCCACACTAGATCCTAAAGCGGCTAAACCGTATGCCGCAGCGGATCGTTATGGGACGGTGAATAGGATTTATACAGAATCGCGGATCAAAGGTGGTGTTATGGATGAGTCATATGATCTTGGCCTTACCCTTGGCGGAAAGTTAAGGGCGGACGGACAAGCCTTAGGGTATCGAGATCCGGGAGACGAGGCTATAAGAAGTTTATTAAGAGGGAGGGGAATAACAAATCCGTCCGATAACTTAATTGCTGAAACACGCAGAGGAATTAGGGATGGTATGACAAAAGTTGAGAATAATCAATTTATTCCCAAAGAGCGCGACTTACATCTGAGAGGCTCAGAGACTTTGGGTAATAGAAAGATTCTACCTGGAGAAGCTGCTCGTGAAATAAAGACAGAGATGTATGTTAAATCTTATAATGATACTATTGGTTTGTTTAGAGATACTTTAGGGAAAAGAATGTTTAATAATTATTCTGAAGCAGAAAAGTTTATTGATAGTATAATAGATAGAATAAATATTAATAGAAGTGAGTTATTAAAGAACAATGTTTCTACTGTGCATATTGATACAGCAATAAAAGATTTAAAGGGGTTTGAAAGTGCTTTGATTAATAAAAAATTGCCAGAAACATTTCAAATTGATTTTACGTTAATTGCTAGAAAAATAAAATAAATTATAGTTATCAGAGGATGTGAGCTTATGTATCTAAAATTGATGGAGACTGGAGAAAATATTAATAATGTAATTTTAAATAAGAAAGTTATTTCAGAAGAATCATTAGCAAGGGCTCGTCAAATACATCAAACTTTAAGTAGGTTAGATAATTGTTCTATTAATAGTTTTACCATTAAAGATATATTTGAAGATTATTTCTGTATGCTTTACCCGGAGCTATTAAAAACCGCCCAACATACTGGTCGGCTAATTGTTAATACAGAAGCTGGTTTAGTACGTAAAATATTTACCTATGAGGATATTGATCTTGGTAAATTGTCTAAAATTATTGAGGAAATCAAGAATTCTGGAAATGTATATGAATTTATTAATATGTTAGACCTAAGTTCTTATGTGTATTTAGCTCCATTAGATAATAATTCATTAAATTATAATTTTATTACTGGTCAAAATATTGATAAATTAAAAGTAGCGTTTGTTGATTATGTTAGATATTTTTTTAAGATATTAGATAATTATGTTATAGCAAATGAGTTAATGGAAAAGAATTTAATGACTATATCAAAAGATTCAGAGGAGTTTTTGTTCAAGCAGAACCAAATTGTTTCTTTACGTTCTAATGTTGTCTCGGCATATAGTTCATTTTTTGGTATAAGTGGAGGAATAAAAAAAATAATTCATTATTCAAAACTGCCAGAAGGGTTTCCATACTTGATTACGCAAAAAGAAATAAGCCAAATGCAGCAACTTAAAAAATATTGTATACAAGATAAATATTATAAGGATATAAAGATTGAAAATATATTTGATATTATGTTCAATATTTATGTTGAGCTTAAAAAAGCCCCAAGGGTAATTATTTCTACAGCACCGGATGATCTAGATATCTCAAAAGAGCAGAAAGCAGACTTGGAAAGTCGATTGGCTGACGCTAAGATAGACTTTTATGAAAGAGTTGTCAGGCCGTTTGTAAGAAGAACCCCAAGATAGATATTGCAAAAGTCTAAGTATATTAGAAGCCTAAAGTATTTTTCGGATTTAGCGAAGTGCTAAAATAATTAACCCAAATAATTAATTCAGACGATAGATGGCTAGTAGATATTATAAAATAATAAAGGATTTGTATTATGTATACAAAATTAATTGAGTTAAGAAAAACAATTACTTCCGGGGTTAAGCCAAGTATGCTTGATTCAGAATTCTTAATATTAGATAGAGTAGGAGTGGGTTTGAGTCAAAGAAAAATAGGGATGGTGGGTCAGATATTAACTTATGTGAAATCTTTACCATTATCCAAATATATATCTTCTGTAAAATTTAATTCTTCTGCTAATGAATTAATAAATAGTTCTATAATGCTTATGCCGGATGTTCGATATTTTGACTTAACCTCAAGAGCGTTTGCTTATTATTTTGCTTCTACAATTCAAGATTTTCAATTAAAGCTAATTACTGAATATACTATTAATTTAATTGCTAGCTTAGATCGGAAAGGCTTAGTGAGCTTGACAGAACTACAAAAAGACATGAAAGAAATGAATAAGGATGCAATTTGGCATCTTGGTCATCCCATATCTTCGGAAGAACCTTCTCCGGATGATCCTTTTGCTCAGGCATTAGAGAATTTAATTGATAAAACAAGTCAAGTTGCGAGAGAAAGAAAGCATAAAGCTTGGGAGTCAATTAATTGGAAAGAAATATTTGGCGAAAAATATTGAAAAATTTTAAAAGGTGACGGAATACCACATTTCAATATCAGTTTATTTTCTCCCGGTTTTATCAGGTTCGGACGGATGTGTATTTTTTTTAAAGACCTGTCGGTCCAGATTCCCGAAGCGCTGTTATTGCGTTTTTCACCGCTAACAGGCCGCATACCGGATTAATGCAGCTTATAGTGTTATTTATTGTTATTTTTGATCCCCTGGCCAGTCTGACGGTTTTTATTGCCGCTGCCGAAAATGCGTTGAGTCAAAAAAAACTGGGCTATTTTGATAAAAAAAGTCAGGGAAGTGGATCCGCTTGTTTGCCCGGTATGCGGAGAGACAATGAAGATGATCGCAGTGATTGATAAAGCGGAGGTTATAGAAATAATACTGAGTCATCTCCGTCTATGGGTAGAAGAAGAGTGTGGACCGCCGATGGAAATAAAACAAACTGAATACAAGGAGGTGCAAAGAATACCATTTGACTATGGGTGGACTGTGAATGAAAAGGCCGTAAAATACGCGTAAGGGTATTAGTGGCAGAGGTTTGTGATTTTAGATGGAAAAAACTAAAATTATGCAGGGCATAGGTAGTAGTAAGCCGGGGCAATGAAAATATGGGGAAAAATTTTGGCTAAAAGATTGAAATTTGGAGGGGAAAGGTATAATGATCTAAAATTGAAAAAGGAAAATCCTATTCATTACAATTATTTATAGCGACACGCATGAAACCGAATACATCATTACAAAAAGAAACACCGAACTCGTCAACCAGCAGCGGCATCATATCTAATCCCAAACCTCTTAACGCATCCGGATCCTACGATGTAATTGTATGCGGTTCCGGACCGGCCGGTATGGGCGCTCCCCTGGCTTGCGGCGTCGAAGGCCTGCGTGTTCTTCTGTTAGAACAGCACGGCATACTCGGAGGCATGTGGACAGCGGGTCTGGTAAATCCGCTCTTTGAATTTCAAAAAAAAGGATGGCTGGTAGACGAACTGGTGGAAACCTTGAAAAATAAAAATGCTTTACACTGTTCAAAAGCCGGATTTCTAACTTTTGATTTTAAAATAATGAAACTCGTACTGGAAGAACTATGCGGCAAATATCACGTATAATATCTTTATCATACTTCTATTTGTCAGCCCATTATGGACGCAAATACCGTTAAAGGTGTCATTACAGAAAACAAACAAGGCAGATAGGCCTTTCTGTCCAAGTTCGTGATTGACTGTACCGGAGACTGTGATCTCGCTGCCCGGGCCGGCGCTGAATTTGAATGGGGACGCGATGACGGCTTAATTCAGCCTATGACCTTAATGTTTGAAATATGCGGCGCGCGGGATTTTGATCAAACTGATAATTTCGAACTTTTTGATTTAATGGAAAAGGCGATAAAAAACACCCTGAACTTCCCCGCCCGGTCTGGAACAAACCATGGCTGCTGCAGCTTCCGCAAAAAGGTCGGGCAATAGGACAGGCAACTCATGTATTCAGAAAAAATGCTTTACAGCAGTCAGATTTAACCTGCGCGATTAGCGGGTCCCGGGCTCAGGCATATGAAATTCTGGAAATTCTCAAACATATACCTGGTTTTGCCGGCATCCAAATGCTGCGATGCGCACCAGCTATGGGAGTACGCGAAACCAGACGCATTGTGGGCAAATACCGCATCAGCGACGAAGATATTATCAGTAAAGCCATGTTTGAAGACAGTATTACCGTCGGCAGCTTCGGTGTTGATGTGCACGAAATTACCGCACGGCCGCCAAGGGCAATTATGAAAAACCGCTCTATGAGATTCCGCTGGCCAGCTGTCAGCCCGTGAATTTGGAAAATATTTTTTGCACGGGCCGCTGTATTTCCGGAAGTTTCCGCGCCCATGCCTCTTATCTGGTTACCGGCATCTGTATGGGCATGGGCCAGGGAGTAGGTCTGGCCGCGGCATACGGTGTAAAAAACCATATTAACAGCAGTGCTGTTCCGGGCAGCCGGATCAAGGAATTATTAATAGAAAGAGGAGCATTTTTTATAAAAAATAAAAATACACGGCTTTACAGCACCGGTTTTACCCTGGCCGAAAATTAGTTTTTTCATTTACACTATGTATGAATAGTATATTTTAATACCGGGCTTTTTTTTCGATTTTTTATAATATAAGNNNNTTGCTACTCCGATAGAAAAAAGTGCAACTTTATAGATATAATATTTAAAGGAGACCATGATGATCCGTATTTTTATTTTATTATTTTTACTACTTCCGGCTGCACTCAAGGCCCAGGAACAGCTTATCTGGCAGCTTGGGGAAGTTGACGGCAAAAACACTGAATTCCTGAAATATACCAGTAAAGAACTGCTGGCAAGCGGTTTAACCGAAGACATGAACGGATACAGCAAATCCAATCATACCTTTGCTTTTATGGTGCGTGATCAGGGAACCAGCAAACCGTATTTNNCATTATTACCTGCGTATATATTTGCCGAATAAAACAGTTAAACACATTTATTTACCCAATGAGCTGAAAAAACCGGTTGATATTGAGGTTGTATTCAAGCAATATTCCGGCAAAAACGCTGTAGAATTCTTTGAAAATTCAGGAATCGCATACCGCCGTTTATTTCTCTTTGATTATATCAGCCTGCAGGAAACTGAAGGCCCGGCAGATCCGGAACCAGTTGTAGAATTACAGCCTGATAGCGGATTTTTACACAGCACGATCTATGATTATACAAAAAAAGCATTAATCAAAGCATATGTATATAATCTTGATAAAAATGCTGAATATTCTCTAAATATTACATTCACGGATTTTTTTGGAAAAACCATTTTAGAAAACACGCAAAAACTTTCACTTGATCAATATAACTCCGCACGACCCGCCTTTACCGCGCCTTCCGGAATAACCGGCAGTTTGTACGCCCGTGCCGTATTAATGAAAAACAAAGAACCAATTAAAATTCAAATGGGCCAGCCGAACACGCAACTGCGCATGGGCGCGGTGCGGATTATCGCACCGATTACCGAGCAGGAAAAAGACATCAGTTTTCTGGGAGTCTGCGGCATAGCACCATCAGGTTTCAGCCCATATATACATGACAGTATGCAGGAAAGTCTGGAAAAAATTGAAAATTACCGTTCTTTTCGAAAAATTCTGCAGTTATATCATGAACGGTTTCATTCCTTGCGCTGGGGATGGCTTGAACAGAACAAAGGAACATATAATTGGGAATTTTACGATAAAGTCATTAATGCCGAAAAAGCGGAAGGCATCCGACTGCAGCTTTGTCTGCTCTCTACACCGGAATGGATGTCTTCACAAATGCACCCCGAACGCCGTTATTTCTGGGACGGACATTACAGCGTTCCTGATATGAATGAATGGCGAAGGGTATGCACAGATGTAGCTGCGCGCTACAAAGGAAAAATTACCGACTTTGAAGTATGGAATGAACCGTCAGAATTTTCACTTTTCTGGAACAAAGGTACAGCCCAGGATTATTTTACTCTGGTAAAAACCGCGTATGAAGCAGTGAAAGCGGTTGATCCTTCCATCAATATTGTTGCCGAAACCGTATGGTCCCGGCAGATTGATTTCTGCCAAAAACTTTACGATCTGGGCATAAGCAAATATGTAGATTATCCGGTTGATCATTACTGGAATGATGATCGTCTGGAAGTTGTCAACCGATTTCTAGATAAAAACGGCCGGGGCAAAGGTTTTATTTGCAATGAAGCAAAATCCGGTATCCGTTACGGCATGGGTGAAATAACGGAAGACCTGAAAAAAACGTCCGCCCGGCTTTTTATGCGGAATATTGTCTACGGCAACGCCAATCGAATCCTCCGCCATTATGAATTCCTGATCAAATCCCGTACAGAACGGCAGTACGGAGTAGTACACCCGGACAATACGCCAAAATATCAGTTCTTTACATATAAAACCCTGATCAACCGCACCGCCGGAGCTGTCTTTTACCGCGCGCTGGATATCGGCATGCCGGACGTGGAAGTCTTTATTTATAAATATACCAATCCAGTCCGCATACAGGAAAACGGCGGCGACAATATTGTATTTTTCTTCAACAAATCAGAATCTGATGTAAAAAACATTTCCCTGACACTGCAGCAAGACCAGATTACACTGATTGACGTAATGGATAATGCCCGGGTGCAAAAGCTCTCAGGCGGAATTCTGGAACTGGCTCTTAACAGCAACCCCGTTATGATTACGGGCGCGAATATCAATTCTCTGCTGCTGCAGGAATGCGTAACCGTTAATCCGCCTGATCTGGATATTACACCCGGTAAAAATCTGGTGGTGGATATCAGCATAGACAGCAAAGCGCAATTTACCGAAGCTGAAATATCCGTCAATGCCGGCCATCTCAGCCCCAAGAGCATACAAAAAAAAGTTATTTCTCTAACCGGCGGAAAAGAAACCTTTCACATTGATCTGCCGGTTGCCGAAAACAGCGCTTTCGGACCCTATGCTGTTTCCATAACCTGCGCGCTGCGAAAACCGGCGTCAGCGCCTTTTACCATTTATAAAAATATCCCGGTATTGTATTCCGACAGCGCACTCTGGCAGAACATGCTGGGCGCGCATCCCCTGGCTGCGGAAAACTGGAATGCCTGGGGCAACAGCGAAAAGAAAATTACCGCTCCTGAAAATAANNCCATGAATTTTACCGATGCCTCGCAAAGCGGCGGCTTTAACGTCGTTAAGCCCATCAGTGTTATTCCCCAAAAAAGCTATTTCGTATCCATGAAAATACGGGGCAGCGGTTCGTTCTTTACACATTTGTATCTGCTAAAAAGCGACAAAACGCGTTTTTCGAAAGACACCCAATTTTTCTCCGGCAAACTGGACGGCAGCTGGCAGCGCTTTCAGAAAAAACTTGACATACCTGAAAACATCACGCTTATGGAACTGAACACCCTGATGTTCAAATCTATCGGCAATTTTGAACTGGGCGATTTTTTCATAATGCGCATTAATCCGTCAGTACCGATTAACCGCATGCTATATACAACCGCAGCTGATCCTATAACTTCATGTACTATTAACGGAGATATTTCAGAATTTAAAAATCTAAAATCCAATCCGCTTAACGCCGAAACCGGCATTAGTATGAAAAATTATAACGGCCAGGCTGATATCAGCGGAATTTTCTGGGTTACACACACCGAAAACGATCTGATCTTCGCGGCGGAAATTACTGATGACCAGGATAACAGCAACAGCGATGCAGATAATTATATGTATAAATTCGACAGCATACAACTGGATTTTGAACCGGAAAATAAAAATGAAGGAACTTCCCATGCACAATTCTGCATCGGCCGGGTAAATGGCGGCACGCGTGTATATCGATACAACATTATTCCTACTGCCGATATTG
>DNNS01000362.1 GCA_003497555.1 Spirochaetia bacterium | reverse complement strand
TACCGCAAATCGCAATATACCGGCCTGTATCAAATCGAAATTCGAGACAAAAGTTCCCATTACAATCGCGACAACAGCACTTTTCTGGTCAGTGATATAGGAATGGTCAGCAAACGTTTTGGGGATGACGGCGCAAGTATGCTCATTTATTTAAAAAGTATCGATACGTGGCAGCCGCTCTCCGGCCTGACGGTTAAACTGCTGAGCGAAAATAATCAGCTTATGGAAACGCAAACCGCCAATGAAAAAGGGATGGCGCTTTTTAAAAATATTAATTCGCATCCCGACGGATTTAAACCATTTTTGCTTCTGGCTGAAAACGGCGATGATTTCAGTTTTCATGTTATCGGCCATGATGAAATGGACGCATCCCGTTTTTCCGCCTGGGGGCAGCCTTACTCGCCTGATCAATTAACCACTTTTATAACCTGCGAAAGAGGGCTGTACCGGCCCGGAGAAACAGTGCATATCACATCCATTCTGTGGAAAAAAAATCTATCTATTCCCCCTTCCCTCCCCTTATTTCTTGACATAACCGACCCCAAGGGAAATATTGTAAAAAATTTACAGACTGATTCCGGCAGCGGAGAAATGAAATATTTTAAAGCCGATTTTCCGGTTCATGCGCTTACNNAATTTTAAAATTGAGGAGTTTATTCCCAATAAACTCGAAGTAAATCTTCGCGCCGTTAACTCCAATCTTATGCCGGGTGAAACGGCAAAAATCGAGGCCGAAGCCAAACTTCTTTTCGGCCCCCCGGCGGCCGATCATAAAATTTCGGCCAGCGCACAATTAGTCTCGCAGATGTTTGCCCCGGAAAAATACCGGGATTACCGGTTTTATGACAACACCCGCGAATACCATTCGGAAAGAATTCCCCTGGGCGAAGGCCGGCTTGACAGCTTCGGAAAAAAAGAATATCAGATTAATATTCCCGATTCCATTACCATTCCCTCGGCTTTGCGCATTTACTGGTACGCGGAAGTATTTGATTCGAGCGGGCGCCCTGTTTCCGCTTCAACTTTTACCGCGGCTCACAGATATCCGTTTTATCTGGGCATAAAAACCGATAATCCGTCGCATACACTTGAGCGGGGAGATACTCTTACCCTGAATCTTCTTTCTATCACTCCAGACGGTTCGCAGCTTGCCGTCTCAAATTTGCAGCTGCTCGTTACCAGAACTTCTTACTATTCTATTTTTCGAAAAGGTAAAAGAAGTACCAGCAGGTTTATTTCCGACTCTTATAAAATGATTGAAGTTCTCGATGAGATTCACATTCCCGGAAAAACCAACTATACTTTAAAATTAAAAGAAGCCGGAGAATATACAATTCTGCTCGGAAACGAAAATACCCATCGCACCGCTTATACTTTCCGCGTTTCTGACAAGGGCAGTGTTCCCGATTATAATATTGAATCTCCGGAAACAATTAAAATCAGCAGCGACAAGAATTTTTATCTGCCCGGAGATACGGCAAAAGTAACTCTTAATATTCCTTTCGACGGCATGCTTATTTTATCCGCCGAGCGCGAAAATATTTTGCATTCCGAAAGCATTCCGGTAACTGCCGGAAATATAACTTTTCCTTTTTTGATAGATAAAAGTTATTTTCCCAATATCTATGTGTGCGCGGTGCTGCTTAGAAAAGCGGTCACGGGAAAAGAGGCGCTGCCCATGACCTCGATGGGAATTATTCCGCTTACGCTGAATACCGATCTCATCGCCAACAAAACAACCATCAGCGCGCCGCAAAAAATCAGCTCTGATGACGGCCTCACCGTACACGTACAGACGGTAAAACCCGGCTCCCAGGTTGCCATTGCGGTAGTAGACCGGGGCATTTTGGATATCGATCGTTTTGCCACGCCCGATCCGGTTTCGTTTTTTTCCCAAAAAATTCGGCTCGCAGTAGAAACATTTTCCCTATTCAAACAAATCTTGCCGGACTATCCGGAAGAGCGTTCCGTAGGCGGCGATATGAAATCGGCCATGCTGAAAAAAGAGAAACATCTAAACCCTATCGAAGCCAGGCGCGTAAAATCTATGGCCTTGTTTTCCAAAATCATCAAAACCGACGCGGAGGGCAAGGCAGCCTACCGTTTCGAACTGCCGAAATTTAACGGTGAGGTGCGCATTATGGCCTGGTCGGTTTCAGAAAAAAACTTCGGATCAGCCGAAGCCCGAACAACTATCGCCGATAAAATTGTGGTCGATGCGGGGCTGCCGCGTTTTCTCGCTCCCGGCGACAGCTTTCGCATGCCTTTGTCTGTTTATAATGAAACCGGCCGTCCCGGTTCGTTTACGGTTGAGGCAAGATGCACAGGCCCCATAAGCGATCCTTTTACCAAAGAAAAATTCTTTGTAACGAATTTTGACATGGCGGCAGGAGAGCAGAAAAAAATTCTGCTTGCCATGAAAGCCGAAGATAATGCCGGAAAAGCCGTCGTCGTAGTCAAAGTAAGCGGCAACGGAGAAAAAGGCTCGTTTACCGAAGAATTAGCCATCCGTCCGGAAAAAACGCTGCGCACCACTACAGCTTCGGGGCGGCTCTCTCCGGGAGATAAAAAATCTCTGACACTTCCGGCGGCTTACATCCCTTATGGGCAAATTGTCCGGCTTGACGCCTCCGGCAGCCCGGTAACAGCCTATCTGCGTACTCTCGAATATCTCATCAACTACCCGCACGGATGCCTCGAGCAAACCGTTTCGGTTTTATTTCCAATGCTGTTTTTAAAAGACAGCGGATTTTTAGAAAGCCGGTTTAACGGTAAAAATGAAGAAGCGCTTTATTTTATTCAGCAGGGAATAGAAAAACTGGAAGCAATGCAAATTGCAGACGGCAGATTTGTTTATTGGCCGGGCGGTAATAATGTCAATGATTACGCCTCGCTTTATGCCTCGCACTTTTTAATTGAGGCCAAAACCCGCGGCTTTAATGTCGCGGACGAAACCATAAAAAAAATCAAAATGCAAATCGGGATGCCGAAAAAAAACCAGGGAACTCTTGATCGGCGCGCTCATAATATTCCGGCCGGCCAGCGCGATGTATACCGGCTTTATGTTCAGTCTTTACTCGGCTCAGCCGATGAAGAATCTCTAAATTATCTTTTTTCGCAGGAATATAAAAATCTCTCCGCACCTGATAAAATGCTGCTCGCACTAACCCTGCAGCGGATTGGAAAAACAGAAATGGCAAAACAGGCGGTTCCGGCGGCTGTTGAATATCAAAGCATACGCAGGCTGTTCGGAGCCAATTTTCAGTCGCCCATCCGCACGCTGGCCTTTGAGCTTATGTGCATTACCGAAATTTTCCGTAATGAAGCGCAAATCAGAAAAATGCTGGAAGATATAAACAAGCGTATGAACAGCGCCGGTCATTTCGGAAGCACTCAAGACAACGCCTGGATGCTCATAGCCATTACCGCCGCCGCAAAATATCTCGAGGAAAAAATTCAGGGCAGCGGAATACTGTATATTACGGAAAATACCAATACCGAAACCATCGAAAAATTCAGTAAGGCCGCCAGCGCTTCCTATGAAAACATTCGATTTAATGGGCAAACAATTACCCTGTCTAACGGCTTTACTGCGGGACTCTATTACACGCTTACCGCCGAAGGCACGCCGTCTTCAGCTTTTAACGCCAAAGATGATATACCGCTTAAAGACGGACTCACCATCAAGCGTCGTTACCTCACTACCGCGGGAACACCTGCCGATTTAAACCAAATTAAACAGGGGGATTTATTGGTAGCAGAACTGACGCTTGGCCTGAAAAATCTTTCTGCCTGCGACAATGTCGCTCTTGTTGATCTGCTGCCGGCCGGTCTGGAAATTGAAAATCCGCGTCTTGATAATAACCGATCACGCGAGGGGCTCGACTTCCAGCCTTACTTAAGTTTTGCGCCGCAGTACCTCGATATCCGCGATGACCGCATCATCATGGCCGCCGGCGCTTTCAGCGCAGATAATGTTTATTCGTATACGGTGCGGGCGGTAACGGCGGGAGAATTTGTAATTCCCGAAGCTATGGCCGAAGCAATGTACGATCCGGGGATATACGCCAGAACAACAGGAGAAAAGATTCTCAGGGTAATTCCCAGCCGGTAAAAATTTATTGCGCTGATAAATCATACCGGTGTTATTTAACAAAAAACGAGCTTGTCAGGCTGCGGCAATAATCGCCGCGCCTGTTTTTCTTTTCATTATTTTTAATTTCGTTTCGCCTTTGCCAAGGTGGCGGCTCGAACAGGATTTTTCTCCCGCGGTGTACGGCCAAGACGGCGAGCTCTACCGGGTCAGGCTTTCGCCTACCGGCAATTACCGGATGAAAACGGAATATTCCGCAATTCCCCAGGCAGCTCTCGAACTGCTGATTAAAACAGAGGATCGTTATTTTTTCCGGCATTTCGGCATTAACCCGTTTTCCATCCTGAGGCGCAGCGCCTTAAATTTTTCTAGAAACAAAATTGTCTCGGGCGCCAGTACCTTGACCATGCAGCTTGCCAAATTTATCAATACGCGCCCGCGGAACTTCCGCAGCAAAATCATAGAAAGCTTCAGAGCGCTGCAGCTCGAGATGTTTTTTTCCAAAAAAGAAATACTTGCCATGTACTGCAATTCTGTACCCATGGGCGGAAACATAATCGGGTTTACGGCCGGGGCGATTTTTTATTTTGGAAAAGACTTTCGGGAGCTGTCTTTGGGCGAAATTGCCGCGCTGGCCGCTATACCAAAATCTCCGCTGCGCAACAATCCGGTTTTATATCCCGGCAATAATTTTATTTATAAAAATAAAATTTTATCCAATGCCCTGGTCAGAGATAAAAATTTTTCGGAAAGCGGCATTGCATCCGATAAAACCCTGCAGGACGCCTTTGCCTACCGCTATAACGGAAAGCGGCGCGCAAACCCCAGAAAAAATCCGCATTTACTCGAAAGAATACAAGACCACGGTGAAACTATTACCATCTTGCCCATAGATCCGGTAATTCAGCAGTCCGTTGAAAAAATAATGGAAAACCGGCTTGTTCATTTGCGCGAAGAAAAGGTATTTAACGGCGCGTCCATTGTAGTTGACAATCAAACGATGAAAGTCAGAGCCTATTACGGAAATTCCGCCGCCGCCTTTACCCCGGGCAGGGAAATTAATTGCGCCGGTATAAAAAGATCTTTCGGCAGCGCCTTCAAGCCTTTTATTTACGGAAAAGCAATTGAGGCCGGGCTGATTACACCCCTGACCATTGTATATGATATACCCCGAAAATATGAAAACTATCAGCCGGGCAATTTTGACGGAATCTATAACGGAGCGGTTACCGCGCTTGAGGCGCTCATTGAATCATATAACACGCCGGCAGTATATCTGGAATATACCTTNNACTTTACTTGCCGGCAGCGCCGCCGGGAAAGACGAGCAGCTGCTTGATAACGCCTGGATTTCCATTGCGCTGGGTACATATAACATTAAACTGGAAGAACTTGCCGAACTCTACGCCATGCTGGCCAATAAAGGTATTTATCAAAAACTGGTTTTTTCTGAAACCGGGGCTCCGCCGTCTTTGGGAATACAGGCTATGAATGCCAGAGCGTGTTCAGTGATTCTGGAAATGCTCGCCGAAAACAGAAGAACCGATCTGCCCGCGGCCTGGGAATTTACCGCAACCCGGGGTAAGATTGCATTTAAAACCGGCACATCTTTCGGGTTTAAAGATGCAGTCACCGCAGCGGTAACGCCGGCCTACACGGTCGCGGTCTGGTTTGGAAATGTCTCGGGCAAATATTCGCCGGCGCTTGCCGGACGAGAAGCCGCCGCTCCCGCAGCCATTGAAATTATGAACGAACTGACGCGTTTTCACAGCGGCTGGTTTACGCTTCCGGATAGTGTTTCCAGGCGGGAAATCTGCGAAACCTCGGGAAAGCTTCCCGGCGAGCATTGTCCGGCGCAGGCAATTATCCGCGACTACTATTTGCCGGGAATAAGTTCCGCAGAAATCTGTGATGTTCATAAACAAATTTTAATTTCAACTGACGATAAAAACAGTTTTTGTCCTTCCTGCGCGCATCTCAGCTCGAAGCCGAAAAAAAAAATTATTGTCGTTTCTCAGGATGTTAATACCGCCTGGTTCCTCCGTTCCCAGGGCCGAAAGCGCGATGAGATTCCGCCCCATTTTCCCGGATGTCCGAAAAAAGATTTATACCTCAAACCGGTTATCGCCGAGCCTGAAAACGGAAGCTCTTTTGTCATTTTCAAATTATTGCCGTCCGAAGGCCAGAAGATTCCGCTTCGGGTTTTTGCCGCGCTCGATGTTGATTCAATTACCTGGTATGTAAACGGAAAATTGTTATTTCAAAAAAAACCGCTTGATGTTTCTTTTCTGGAGCCGGCGCCGGGTAAAATGGAGATCACGGCAATAGATAATAACGGCAGAAGCGCCGTTTCCACAATAACCGTAGAAGAAAAATAGAAATTGAAAAAATTTATTAAAATTACCTCTGTTTTTACTGCCGGAGTTTTTATTGCGGCGGTTTTTTCAGCAAAAGGCAGATTACATAAAAAAATATTTCCTTTGTTAATGGAATACTACTATTCTCATAAAAAAATACAAATAGCTGTTCTGGAAAAATATAAAAAACTGCCTTTTGCGATCATCGCCATGGAAAACAATACAGGTCGTCCCGTAAATTCCAACGCTGTATTCCGCTTAACCGGTAAAAAACGTATACTGTCATTTAGCCGCAATAAATTTATTTATTCCAATGAACTCTTAACCCGCTTCTATTCGGGAAAGCTTGTTGCTGAAGAAAATAATGGCGAATGGATTTTTACGCTTACCTTGTCTCTGCAGGATTACATTACCGGTGTTCTTTATTCGGAATATTCTGCAGATACGCCTCCCGAGGCTTTAAAAGCGCTGGCCGCGGTTATGCTTTTTAGAACCGCGCATTCAGATAATCGGCATGGAAGGGCAAAGTTTTGTGATCTCACGCATTGTCAGGTTTTTCAGGGCATTCCTGCAGATAATTCCATTATCTACCGCCCGGCGCTTGGCGAATTATCTTACCGGTTTATCGGCTACAGTAAAAGTAATTTACCGGTTTTTCATTCCACCTGCGGAGGAGTTTTATTTTCGGAACAGTTATGGAATCAAAACGGTTCTTATTCCCATAGTTTGATAAAAAAGAAAGACTGCCTTGCTGACGGTAAAATTTTATGCTCCGCTTCGCCTCACTTTTTCTGGAACCGTACAGTAAATAAAAGTGTGCTTCATGGCATTTTATCGGAGGCGCTGGCAAATTCAGATTTTCAAAACTCCGGCGTAATCGGCATTACTGACTTCGATAGTCTTGAGAACGAAAGCGGTGTAATTGAAATAGAATTAACAATAAAAAAAATCCGCATGAACATTGACAGGTTTCGGCTTATTGTCAACCGAAAAATGGGCTGGCATTATTTAAAAAGCAATCTTTTTACTATTAAACAAAGCGGCGCCAACTACCATATTTATGGAAATGGTCTTGGCCATAATGTTGGTTTATGTCAGTATGGAGCCGTGGAGCTGGCCAGACGGGGTCGGAATTGGCGGCAAATATTGGATTTTTATTATTCCCCAAAGCTTCCACCGATTCACAATAATTAACACATTTCCGCTAAAAAAAAACGGCAATCAAACTATTACCGCCGCTCCGAAAAATCCCGCAAATGACCGCGTAAAACTTTTTTAAATATTCGGTAAAAATAAGCTACATCAGCAAGGTCGCGCACACCGGCAATTTTGCGCAATAAAAAAAGCGGATGAAAACCGGTACGGTAAACGGATGAAATTGCCTTAAACACCGATGCTTCCGGAACTGAAGTTTTCATTACCGGAGTGCGCATATCATATTCACTGTAGGGAATATTTTTAAGGATTCCGGATTTTTCACATTCGTCATAAAGCGGAGTACCCGGATAGGGAATAACCAGCGTAGCCTGCACGGTATAGGCATAACCGCCTAGCATCAGTTTTTTCACAAAGCGCACAGTTTCGTTAATTTCCTGTTCATTTTCCCATGGATATCCGAACATTACAGTTATATGCGGAAATAATCCGGCTCGGCGCGCATCTTTAATTGATGATTCTATTAATTCCCTGGTAACGCCTTTTTGAATTTTCCGGAGCGTGGTATCGGATGCCGATTCCAGGCCGAAAAGCATAAAGCGAAAATTGGCTTTTTTAAGCAGCCGGTATTCTTCGTAAGTAAACTGGCCAAAACGCAGATTGGCATCAATATAGATTTTTTTATGCAGATTCCTTTCAATAATACCGTGCGCAAAATCAGCAGCCCATTTACCGGGAGGAAAAGAACCGCTGTCGTCCATGATCTCACGGATACCATACCTGGAAACACAATGCTCATACTCGTCCAGAGCCCGTTTTACAGACATCACCGAGTAATATGGAAAAAGCGTTGTCCATGAACAGAAAGTACATTTATGCCAGTGGCAGTCGCGGCCTGACATCATATAGGTTCCGGGAGTGCGTTTAAAATTGCCGTTTTTACAGGCATAAAGCCGGTAATTAACCAAANNACTGTCAAGATTTACCTGTGCATGCATTTTAACCGGGCCGATGATTCCTCCGGAAGTACGTAGTATGATTCCCGGGGTCAGATCAGAAACCTGCAGTAAAAAATCTTCCGTCCCCCTGCCCTTTTTTTCCCGCAGTCTTAATAAAAAATCGCGTACTATAAAATCAGCATGACCGCCGGCTGCAACTATATCCACGCCGGACCTTTCGAAAGCTTCCCGCGGCCTGGCGGTTGCATGATCACCGAATAATATTATACGGCAGGCGGTAATTTTTGATTTAAGCTCATTTATTACCTGATAATGAAATTCTGCTGCCGGTGTTTTGGTTTCGATAATAATAATTTCCGGAGAGATATTAATAGTGCGGTTAAACCATTCCTGATAATTAAGTTCCAGGGCAATACCGTCGAGGAAATAAGTATCAAAACCCTCCTGCCTGAGCATGGTTGCCATATAAGACGGGATTACCGGAAAAATATAGGTAGGGTCTGTAAAATACTGAAACTGACGGTTTTGCGCCAGCAGCGGAGTGCCTTTGGGCGATGGTATGGGCGGATAAGTTATTAAAACTTTCATATTTTTAAATACACCGATTTACATGGAGAAAAAGATATTTCCCTCAGCAGTTTTTCCAGAGTAGACCGGCAAGGTAGCAGGTACGGAAAATAAAACGGATTACGGAAAAAATAAGACATGCGGTCAAAAAAAGCCGGCAGACTTTCAAAAAAAATCTGCCAGTTATGAAAAAAAAGATTGGAAGCCAGATGGTCTATTGATCGTTTCTTGCAGCAGTTTATCAAAACCGAAACCGGAACAACCGGGAAAAAAAAAGAAGAACCGAAGGGAAAGGCCTTTATTAAAAAAGACGCACTCAGACCGCGCGAAAAAATAATATCATCATTACTGTTTTGAATTGCGCTTACCGGTATTTCTGAAATTTTTCCA
>DNNS01000363.1 GCA_003497555.1 Spirochaetia bacterium | reverse complement strand
ATGACAGTGAGTATCATCCATTCAGGTTTGTTGTTGGAATGCAAAAAATCTTCAATTAAAGCCAGGCGTTTTAGCTTGCGTTTATCGATGTTTTTTTTAACCCGCATCTGTTCGCGAAGTTCTTCGGCCTCTACTTCCAGATCAATATTAAGCAGCAGAACTTCGCGAACAGATGCGGGTTAAAAAAAACATCGATAAACGCAAGCTAAAACGCCTGGCTTTAATTGAAGATTTTTTGCATTCCAACAACAAACCTGAATGGATGATACTCACTGTCATACCGGTAATCCCTCCGGAACTCAGACCCATGGTGCAGCTTGAAGGCGGGCGTTTTGCCACATCGGATCTAAATGACCTGTACCGCAGACTGATAAACCGTAATAACCGGCTGAAAAAGCTGCTGGCGCTCAAGGCACCCGAAATTATTATCAAGAATGAAAAACGCATGCTGCAGGAAGCTGTGGATGCTCTTTTTGATAATACCAGACGTAAACGGGCTGTTAAGGGGGCAGGAAACCGTCCGCTTAAATCGCTTTCGGATATTCTGAAAGGCAAGCAGGGAAGATTCCGCCAGAACCTGCTGGGCAAACGTGTAGATTATTCCGGCCGCTCGGTTGTTGTAGTCGGGCCGGAACTCAAACTTCATCAATGCGGCCTTCCTAAAAAAATGGCTCTGGAACTTTTCAAACCTTTTATCATGAAAAAGCTGGTTGAGAAAAAACTGGTATTTAACATTAAAAGCGCCGGACGTTTAATTGAGAATGAATATCCAGAGGTCTGGAAAGTACTTGAAGAAGTCGCTAAAGAACACCCTGTAATGTTAAACCGTGCCCCAACCCTGCACCGGCTTGGCATTCAGGCTTTTGAACCCATTCTTACCGACGGTAAAGCCATCAGACTGCATCCTCTGGTCTGTACTGCTTTTAATGCCGATTTTGACGGCGATCAGATGGCAGTGCATGTGCCGCTTACTGCAGAAGCCCAGATTGAATGCTGGCTGCTTATGCTTTCCGCCAAAAACCTGCTTGATCCGGCCAATGGTGATCCGGTAGTTAATCCTACCCAGGATATGATTCTTGGCATTTATTATTTAACTTCGGTTAAACGCGGCGCTTCCGGCGAGGGAAAATATTTTTCTACTCCGGAAGAAGCAGAATATGCCGCTGAGAGCCGTGAAATCGACTATATGGCACTTATAAAAATAAAAATAAACGGCAAATGGACGGAAACCACTGCCGGTCGTGTTATTTTTAACCGAATTATCCCTGATGATATTATTTTTGTAAATCATGTGCTGGATTCCAAGGGAATAGAAAATATAATCTCGCTTGTTTACCGTAAAGCCGGACCTTTTCAAACTGCAAAAATGCTTGACAGTATTAAAGATTTGGGATTCCATTACTCAACGCTCTTCGGGGCTACTTTTTCCCTGGAAGATATTATTGTTCCGCCGTCCAAATCCGAATATATTGACAGCGCTCATAAACAGATGCGGGATGTATTAACCCAGTATCATAACGGCGTTATAACCAATGATGAAAGATATCAGCGTGTTATTTCCATCTGGACCCATGCCAACGAAGAAATTACCAGGGAAATGATGAATGATCTGCGCAATGATAAAAATGGTTTTAACCCTGTATACATTATGACAACCTCCGGAGCGCGCGGCAGCAGGCAGCAAATCAGGCAGCTTGCCGGTATGCGCGGCTTGATGGCCAAACCCTCAGGTGAAATTATTGAAATGCCGATTATTGCCAATTTTAAAGAAGGGCTGTCTGTGCTTGAATATTTTATTTCCACGCACGGCGCCCGTAAAGGTTTGTCCGATACCGCTCTTAAAACCGCTGATGCCGGTTATTTAACACGCCGGCTGGTGGATATTGCCCAGGATGTGGTAATATCCACAGAAGACTGCGGAACCATCAACGGTGTAGATATGGTTCCCATTATGACCGGTGATGAAATAATCGAAAAACTTTCTGAACGGATTATCGGCCGGTTTACAGCAGAACCGGTAAGAAATCCTATGAATAATCAGCTGATTATAGATACCAATGAATATATCACTGAAGAAATTGCTGAAAAAATAGACGAATTAAACATTACCAGGGTAAAAATACGTGCGGTAATAACCTGTGATGCTCCTTTCGGAATCTGCAAGAAATGTTATGGGAAAAACCTTGCTACCGGGCAGATAGTGAATATAGGCGAAGCAGTGGGAATTATTGCTGCGCAGTCTATCGGACAGCCCGGAACCCAGCTTACCATGCGTACTTTCCATATCGGGGGAGCAGCAGCCGGAGAAGTAAAAAATCCGCAATTTAAACTTTCCCATGATTGTGTGCTTATTGACCTTCCTTCCAATCTGATTACCGGCGAAGAAGGAAAAATGGTTGTTCCCAGAAAAAGTTCCATGGCTGTAGCCCGCGTTTATGAATATTATGAAGTGAAAAACCTTACCAAAATTATGGTTCAGGATAAGCAGCGCGTAATTGCCGGCGAAGAAATTGCCGAAGATAACAAAAAAAATGTGATCAAGGCCAAACAGATTTCATTTGTCTGCTATGACCGCACCCGAAAATACCTGATGATGCGCGCAGCTGAATATGCAATCGATCTTGAAGTCGGAGGCATATTTGAAAAAGAAAAAGGCGATTTCATCAAAGAAGGCGAAGTGATCTACAGGTTTGNNATAATGAGCCGATAATCGCAGAAAAGAGCGGTATTGTCAAGTTACAGGATGTACATCCCGGAAAAACCGTTAAAGACGAAATTGACGAACTTACCGGCATAATCAATAAAAAGATTATGGAAACCAGGGATGAACAGCTTGAACCAAGAGTAATAATTGTCCCTGCGGAAGGCGAACCTTTTATGTCTGATCTTCCTGAAGGATCAATTCTTTCCGTCAATGATGGTGATAAAATTTCAGCCGGTTTTGTATTAGCCAGAAAAATCAGGGCTGCCCAGCGCACCCGCGATATTACCGGAGGTCTGCCGCGTGTACAAGAATTATTTGAGGCGCGCAAACCAAGAGAAATATCCGTAATAGCGGCAGTAGACGGAATTATTGAAATCGGGAGCATTCAGAAAGGCAAGCGTACCATCTATATTAAAACCGAATTCGGGGAAAAGGTTCCTCACGTGGTTCCGGCCGGTAAAGCCCTGTTTGTCAGAAACGGCGACCGAGTGAAAACTGCCGAACTGCTTTGTGAAGGGCAGGCGAGTCCGCATGATATTCTTACCGTATCCGGTGAAATCGATGTTTATAAATTTATTTTGCGTGAAGTACAGGAAGTTTATAAACTGCAGGGAGTTACCATTAACGACAAGCATATCGGAGTTATAATCAGGCAGATGCTGAAAAAGGTTTGCATTGTTGAGCCCGGAGATACGCGCTATATCAAAGATCAAATGGTAGATAAATTCATTCTCAGAGAAGAAAATAAAAAAGTTTCCAGTGAAGGCGGCCAGCCGGCGATTGCGCAGAATATTCTTCTTGGGCTTACCAAGGCATCGCTTAACACGGAAAGTTTTATTTCTTCGGCTTCTTTTCAGGAGACCACCAAAGTACTTACCAATGCCGCTATTAAAAATTCTATTGATTATCTGCGCGGCTTGAAAGAAAATGTGATAATCGGTCATAAAATTCCGGCCGGTACGGGAATGAAATTTTACAACAATATCAAAAGCTATCGGGAAGTAATCGGCGATCTGGACGTTTTACAGGTCGAAGAAGAAAAGCCTGAACAGACTCTGGTAATAGAAGAGTCGGATCCGATTAAAGCCGGCTGAGAAAATTGTAGCCACCCAGATTTTACAATTTTTAACACGAAGAACACGAAGAGAATATTATGAATAGTTAAGAAATCTTGTTATTTCAAGATTTCTTCGTGTTGCTTCGAGAACTTCGTGTTATTTTTTAAAATTTTAATTATTAATTTAAAATCCGAGTAAGTACGTTTCAAATCGCCAGTCTGATTATTGCGCAATCCCCGGACGGAATTGTTTCCAGAAACAGTATTAAATACCGGCTAAAAACCAGGCTATTTGTATACACCCAGATTGTAAAATTAAAAGAAAAAATTATCCGCTGATATACGCAAATACACGCTAATTTTATTCGCGTGCATTCGCGGATTCAAAAAATTTTTATGCAAAAATTTTAAAATCTGAGTTGATACGGCTATTTTATTTAAATCTAAAAAATTAATATTTTGCAGTTATAAATATTATTATTTGTGCTTTATTGCAGCTGGTCCAGAAGTTTTTCTTTTGGTACAACTCCAAGCAGTTGTCCGGCCACTGTACCATTTTTAAAAATTAAAAAGGAAGGTATGGATGATATCTGGTATTTTACCGCTAACTGCTGGCAATCGTCAATATTTATTTTTCCAACTTTGATATCTATCCGTTCTCCGGCAATTTCTTCTATTACCGGGCCCATCATACGGCATGGTCCGCACCAGGGCGCCCAGAAATCAATCAGAACCGGTTTACCGCATTCCAGTACTTCTTTGGAAAAATTGTTTTCATTAATTTCAATAACGCTCATATATACCTCCGCTGGTTGTTATTCAGAAAAAAAAGCCTGATAGGCATTTTTGGTTTCAAACAAATCGGCTTTACTGGCGGTTTCTACCGGCGAATGCAGGCCTAGTACCGGCGGACCGGCGTCTATTACCTGGGAACCGTTTCTGGCAAAAAACATGGCAACTGTGCCACCGCCCCCCAGATCGATTTTACCCAGTTCTCCGGTCTGCCAGCTGATTTTTTTTTGGTCAAGCAATGAAACGATCTTATGCATATATTCTGCAGGCGCATCATGTGAACCGTATTTTCCGCTCCGCCCTCCATATTTCTCAATACTAACGCCGCAGCCGGCTAAAGAAGAGTTTTCGGCGTCAAAAGACTGTTTGTTGTTCGGATCAAGCGCAGCAGTAACATCAGCCGAAAGTACCTCGGTGCGCATGCGCGCTTCGTGCAGCGACAAACCCGGAAAGTTTTTTTCTATTATTTTTTCATAAATATAATCTATAAAAACACTTTGGGCTCCGGTATCACCGGCCGATCCGGTTTCTTCTTTATCAACCCACAGGGCAATATTGATATGGTCATTTTTTTCAGCATCAAGAAATGCCCGGTATTCTGCCCAGGCGCAGGCGCGATCATCATGTCCGTAACCGGCTATCAGACCGTGATCAAACCCGACAGAGCAGGGTAAAACAGCCGGTACCAGACATAATTCGCTATACAGAAGATTTTTTTCATAAATACCGTTTTTTTTAAAAATATCAAGAATACCGGTNNCGTCCGAGACCGGAATATGCCCTGCCAGTGCAGTCATTTCTTCGCCTTCCACAACTTTGGAGCCTTCTTTTTTTAATTGTTCAGAACTTAAATGTACAGGCAGTTCATGAATAATAAAACGCGGAATCTCGCCGGAGAAAAGATTTCGTACATCAATGATATTTTTTTCAGTACAGATTATTCCCCGAAGCTCAAGCGGAATACCTGCCCACTGATATTTTTTAATTCCTCCATAATAGTGTGTTTTCATCAGCAGCAATGATGATTCTTCTATCAGAGGATGCGGTTTGAGATCAAGTCGGGGAGAATCGATATGCGAGCATATAATACGGAATAAAACCGGCTTTTTAATATTGGTTTTGGAAGGAATGCGCACGAAAGCCGCTGTTTTATGGCGGAAAAAATACGAAGTGCAGGTTGAGGGAGTAAAGGCATTGATATGCTCAGATTCAAGCATACCTGCTCGGGCCTCAGATAAAAATGCCGTTATTTCGCGTTCGGTTTTATATTTTCCGAGAAAATCCGAATACTCCTGAGCATAGGAAAAAACAGCAGCTTGATAACCGGCAGGTTTATCAAGCCAGGCATTGCTGTTTTTATAAAAATCAGGATTTGCGGTATTTTGGTTTTTCATTACCGCAGGTTGCCGTTTTTTTTCAGAAGCGTATAAAGCGCACTGCGGACTTTTTCTGTATCAGCCGGAAGTTCAACCGGTGGATTTTTTAATCCGGAAGAAGAACCCGAAAGCGCGCCTTCATGATACTTTACTTTAAACTCGCTGAATTTCAGGCCATGCGCTGTGGAAATTATCACTACCCGGTTTTCAGCCTTAATAATATTTTTTTCACGTAATTTAAAAAGTACTGCCAGCGCTACCCCGGTATGCGGACAATTAAACATGCCGGTACGATCCCCGCGCGCTGCTGCGTCAGATAATTCTTCTTCGGTGGCCTGTTCTACCATACCGCCGGTTTCTTTCAGTACAGCTACAGCTTTTTCCCAGGAAACCGGGCTGCCGATGCGAATGGCAGAGGCTGCGGTTTCTCCGGCAATTACCGGTGTGAAGGAAGAAAAATTATTTTTATATGATAAATAAAGCGGATTGGCTTTTTCAGCCTGCGCTGCGATAATTACCGGAAGACGATCAATCATCCCAAGCTCTTTCATGATTTTAAAACCCTTACCCAGGGCAGAAATATTGCCGAGATTGCCTCCGGGAATAATTATATAATCGGGAACTTCCCAGTTAAACTGCTGGGTAATTTCAAGACTGATGGTTTTTTGCCCTTCGATACGCAGTGAATTCATGGAATTGGCCAGATAAATGGAATTATCTTTGGTAATTTCCGTAACAATTTTCATACAGCCGTCAAAGTCAGTATCTAAGGAAAGTACCAGGGCGCCGTTGGCAATAGGCTGAATAAGCTGGGCAGTGCTGATTTTATTACGGGGTAAAAATACAATGGAAGGAATACCGGCATAAGCGGCATAGGCGCTGAGGGCTGCAGATGTGTCCCCTGTAGAAGCGCAGGCTACGGCCACGATATTTTTTTTATTATTTATCATGTGGTTTACCTGGCTGACCAGAACAGTCATACCGAGATCTTTAAATGACCCGGTATGCGTAACTCCGCATTGTTTTACCCAGAGATCAGGAAGATTAATTTCCTCACCAAGTCTTTTCGCCCAGAATAAATTGGTATTGCCTTCATACATGGAAATAATGGATTCTGCCGGTATTTCAGGAAGAACAAATTCTTTTTTACCCCAGATTCCGGAACCCCAGGGCCAGGAATTGGAACGGTATCGTTCATCAAAAAGCTGTTTCCAGCCGGCGGCGGAATGCATTGCCCGTAAGATTTCAAGGTCGTGTTCAACTTCAAGTAAGCTTCTGCATTTGCTGCACTGATAAATTATTTCATCAAGTGCGTATGTTTTACGGCAGACCGGGTTTATACAGCGGAAAAAAGCATGCGGTTTCATTTTGATTATGCCGGTTATTATAAGTTTAAACAGTTTGTATGTCAACAATGCGTCAGGGGAAAAAACCGGGAATTGCCTAAGGGTGCAAATTTATTTCTTGGGTAAATAAAACAATAAAGCCCCTGTGTACTAAATTTTAG
>DNNS01000690.1 GCA_003497555.1 Spirochaetia bacterium | reverse complement strand
ATGGTATTACTCAAGCCGGATACAATGGTTGTACCCCACCAGTTATTGGTAAGCTGAACTGCTCCTCCGGACTGGTTATAAAAATTCCAGGTGGTATTGCCAAGAATATTATTTTGTACAATTTCCATTCCGGAAGAGGAATAAGTGCGTATTCCATAGGTATTATTGGTAATGGTATTTACTGCAAGGCTCAGCGTATCAGCGCCGGCTGCAATTCTTATGCCTTCGGTAACACTGTAAATAATATTGTTACTGGCAGCATGACCGCTATTGGTAGTAAAAAATATTCCGTAAGTCTGGGAAGGCCCGTGTATGGTATTTGCCAGAATTATATTGCTGTANNGGTTCATGGATATTATTGCCGTTTACATAGGCGCTGTCTCCCTGATTAAAATAAATCCCGGAACTTTGCCCCGGCCCGTAAATGTTGTTGGACAGAATAAAGGTGTTGTCGGCATTTAAATGATTGATTCTGATTCCATAACTGTTATTGCCGTAAATGGTATTATTCCGGATTACCGTACCAACACTGTTACTGTTAATGTCAATACCCAGGGTAAGATTATTATAAATCTGATTTCCGTAAATAACAGTTGATAAAGCAGGCAAGCCGATATTAATGCCATTGGTATTGGCTGTAAAAGTATTATTGCTGATTATATTGTCATCGCCGTCACTGACGGATAAACCGTAACGCTGCTGCGGACCCAAAGCGGTATTATCATAAAAATAATTGGTATTAACCGCTGCGCCGGAAAAAGTATAACCTGTATTATTATTGGACAGCGCCTGGTTGAAAAATATTCTGTTAAAGGCAGCAGTTCCTGAAAGATAAAATCCACCCTGTCTGTTTTCGAAAAAAACATTATGTCCTATATTATTGTAATATCCGCTGTTGGCCCTGATTCCGTAATTCTGCAGGGATCCATAAGCGCGGTTAGTCAGCAGTTCGTTGTAACTAGCTGTTGTGGAATTCAGATATATGCCGTTGTTGCTGTTCGCCCAGAATTCATTTCCCGTAATCAGATTAAACTGCGCTGATCCGGTCATGTAAATACCGTTTGATAAATTACCGCATATATTATTACTGTAAATAATATTGGTATCGGCATTCACTATCCAGATTCCCTGAAACTGGCTGTCTCCGCTTATGGTGTTGGATAAAATATTATTTGCGAAAGTACCATTACCGTTAATATAAATGCCTGCCTGGTAATTTGAACAGATTAAATTATGAGACAATATGTTTGAACTTGATGTATTGGAAATTTCAACACCGTAAAGCGCCGCCTCCCGTATGGTAAATCCTTCTAATGTTACTTTTTTGGCTGAAGACATACTTACTGCCACATTATTGGTAGTGCCTGCGCTGATTATGGTTGACAGGCAGTCGTTGGACATTGCCCAGGCATGAGATATGAGTTTTATGCCGTATTTGCCTGAAAAATTCACTTTTTCATAATAAACCCCGGGAAATACATAGATAGTATGTCCGTAGGCTGCTTCATTTACCGCATCATTAATATTGGAATACATTTTTGCCGTAACAGTATTGGATGCCGCAATCACAGACGGTATTACCACCGGTTCAGAATAATTACTCCAGGAACAGAACTGAAAGTTACGGAAATGCGAGCCGTATGATCCGATAAGTTTTATGATATTGGTACGAGGTATAACTGCGTTATAATACATAACGCGATCGCTTATCAGCACACCATTGGTTGAAACCGAAGCGTGAAAATAATGATTGTCATAATCAATACGCACCTTGCACCAGGTATTGATCGGTATGGTAGTAGCTGCATTGTAGGTAAGACCGCCGAAAGAGTGGGCAAAGGTATTATAATTATATTCAATATTGTTATTGTAACAGGATATACCGAATACCGGATCTTTCATATACGGGTAAGTATCATCACCGCTGCGGTAACCCAGTACTTTTATGCCGAAAAGCGCGTCAACAGAAGCGCTGGTGTGTTCTGCTTCAAATTCCATAATACCTTTAAAATTTGTTCTGGTGCCATTAATATCATCAAAATAAATATAATATGAAGTACCGCTGGCATTAGCTATAGCTTCATTTCCTGAAACTGTCCAGGGGTAACTGGTGTTGCCGAAAGACCAGTTGTCAAGATTATTAAAATTATCCGCAAAACTGTTTGATACCACATTGCGTATTTTTACAGTAGCATTGGTAATCAGCGGGCCGATTTGCAGGGTGCAGATAAAATCTCCCTGTATGCTTCCGGCTGTATAAATGCCTCCGCTTTGCGTTCCTCCGGCTGCTCCCAGCCAGGCAAGAGAATAATCATGATGCAGCCAGTTTCCGTTTTGATCAAGCGCCTTGTAATCGATTTTAAGCTGTTCGTTCGGATATACAGTAAGGTCTTCAGGATACAGGGCTATTACGCTTTCTGCCGGGGTATAAAATACGGCATTGGTAAGAAGAACAGCTCCGTTCATATTTGAAAGTTTTAAAATTTTAGTTCCCGGGGAAGCAATATCCGGTATACGATAAAAAGCATCAGCCGATATACTTGAGTTCAGGGCTGTTTCAAAAGCAATACATTCCGTTTGAATACCGTCTATATACAGGGCGCATCCGGATAAAACATTCGATACCTTAAAACCGATAACCGCATCCTGGAATTGTAAATCCATATTGGTATAAAAATTGGTCGTTGCCATATTGGTGCGGTTCATGCTTAAAATAATCAGGGGATCAAAATAATTTACCGGCACTTCGCCGGATTCGGCAACAACGCTTCCGGCCTGCAGCATTCTGGCTTTTAGTAAGGTACCTGCGCCNNCTCCGGAAGATGCAACAACAGAGCCGTTTGCCAGCAGTTCAATAGTATCAAATGTTCCAGTACCTGAAACCGTAACACCGATATTTCCTCCGTAAATATTGGTATTACTGAGGGGCGAAACAATCTGCAGGCTGCGGTTATTATTGGTGGTATTGATAAATATAATTTTATAGCCCGGGGAAAGCATAGAAGAATTTTCATAAGCAACTGCATAAAGTTTATGACTGCCGTCTCTGAAACCTGCGGTATTCCAGCTGTAAATCAGGGAAGAACCGCTTGCTTGAGCTACAAGAGCATCATCAATGTAAAGCTCCATACTGCCGATGCCGTTTGGGCCGGATACTGCTGCGGAAACATTTACAGAAACATTGCCGTAAACATTCTGCCCGTCGGCAGGAGATGCATATGTAACAACAGGTATATACGCAAACGGTCTGCACAGAGGATCACCTATATATGTATTTGGTCCCCGGTCTCTGCTCCAGGATCCGAAAAAACTTGATTCCAGCAGAGTATGCCCGTTCATCATAATCTGACGGAAACGTTCGGCATAATTGGTATATTGGGAAGCGCGT
>DNNS01000406.1 GCA_003497555.1 Spirochaetia bacterium | reverse complement strand
ATTTTCCAGGGAGTCATCATGTATAATAAAAACAGCAAAGAAAATCCCTATAAACTCGCAGTACTGGGAGCAACTTTCACCGGCTGCGGACTTGCTAACATCATTAATAACTCCATTGTTCTGGAAAGAGGCGCTGCTCCGGGCTATGAGTATGCCCATGCTTTTTACGGAGGTAAAAAGTGGGATTTAGAAATTAAAACACCCCTGGCTAATAAATTTCAAAACGAATGCCTTCACAGAAACATTGTGAATCGGGATAAGATTCATATCCCGGCTCTTATACCGCTGTTAAGCACTATGCTTAAAGGTATAAGTACGCGATTTAAATTCCTGACGGAAATAATTTCCTGGAATTATATTAACAACCTGTTTGAAATTGAAATTTCAAATTTCAGCGGTATAGAACGTCTTTTTGCACAAAAAATTATTGATACCCGCTCAGCAGAAAGTATGCTTATTTCCAAATTCTATAATGCCCTGCTGCATAGCCCGGTTCCCGAAGAACCAGACGGAAATTATTCCGGAAACACTGTCAGCACAGGTCTATTTCCCGCCCAGTATATTCTTTCCATTCCCCTGGCCCCCAAAACATCCTGGCCTCAGGCCCGCAATGCCCTGCATGCTTTCTGGAAAAACCGGGATAAAAAACTGCAAAATTTATTTTTATCCGCCAGCGGTACGGAATTTGCCTGCCTGTGCAGGCCAGGGCCGGAAGTTATTAATAATATTATTCTTTTACCTTCTACCGCCTATGATAATCCGGCACAGTCTATGGAGGCCGGAGAAAAACATGCAGAGGAAATGATATGAATTACTGCCGTATACAAAACAGAAAAACCGTGAGTGAAAATATTAATATCAGGTTTTCCAATCATTATGATGTAATTTCCGCAGGAGCAGGAACCGCCGGAGCCTGGGCTATAACCGCAGCGGCCAAATACGGATTTAAAGTACTGGGTATTGAACAAAATTCCTGCGTATACGGCCAGGGAAGCGCCGGGGGAATGTTCGGCTACTGCGCCGGCAGCCGGGGCGGTTTGTACGAAGAACTGGACGCTGAACTGGAAAAAAATTTTAGTGATGTACATAAATCAGAGGCGTATAAATATCTGTCAGAACAGTTTATAACTGCCAGCGGCGGCGAGTTATCTCTTGAATCCAGCCTGCTTGGCGTTTATACCGAAAAAAGAAAGATCTGCGGAGTGCGTTTTATCTCGCCCCGGGGAGTGCATGATGTTTCCTGTTCTGTGCTAATTGACTCTACGGCCGAAGCTTTTGCTTGTGCCCTGGCCGGATGTAAAACTTCCATCGGACGGGAAAGCGACAATCTTCCCCAGCCCTATTCCAGCGTGCGCCTGGTTGTAGATCGTGATGGCAGTGCCATGAAATACGGACTGCATAATTTTGATGCCGGTTATGTATTCCACCTGGAAGCAGAAGATTTATCGCAGGCGGTACTGCATTCCACAGCTCTGCATTTAAAAAAAAAATATGAAGACGATCAGTTAATGCTGGTCTGCCCCATGCTTGGCCTGCGCGAAGGGCGTTTCATTACCGGCGAAGAACAGCTTCGTTTCAGGGATTTTTTAGCCGGTCGTTTTACTGCCAAACCGGTTATGTATGCCTGGTCTTTTCATGATAATCATGTAAATGACTGGGCGCTGGAGAGTACCGAATCCCGGGACTGGGAGGTAGTCTGCAGCCTGTTTAATAAAAAGTTCTGGATACCGGTTCCCATGGGCGCATTTATACCGGTAGAATTTGATAATCTGCTCGCAGCCGGGCGCTGCATGGCCTTTGATCATGATATGGCGCAATCGGTACGCATGCGCCGCGATATGCACAAGACCGGTGAAATTGCCGGAGTAATGGCTGCTCTAATCTGCCAAGATAAGGTTTTTGCAAAAAACATCAATTATGAAAAATTAATTTCAGAACTGAAAAAAAGCGGCTGCTTTTTTAAGCCGCAGGAGCCGTGCCTGGAATTTCCTCCCCGGGAAAAAATCCGGGAACTGCTTTCTTCCGATGCGCCCGGTGAGGCGATCCGGGCTGCAGCAGTGAAATATAACATGAAAGAAGAACTGGCTTCCTGGCTTGCTTCTGATAATGAAAATCTCAGCAAGCACAGCGCTTTGGCTCTTGGCCTGCTTGACGACCGGCGCTGCCTTCCCCGGCTTTATGAGATGATTGATAAATATGATGATTTTATGCCTAAAGTTTCCAATCCGCAAAAACGCGTACATGCGGCTATTTATCTCCTAGGCCGTCTCAGGCATAGGGAAAGTTTTGAAATATTGGAAAAATTTACAGCAACACACAGGAAAAACACCAATGACTTCCTTTACGGACTTGCAGGCATGCTGGAAATTGCAGATTGTCATATTGATTTACGCGAAAAAACCTCTGTTTCCTTAAAGAATTTTTTCACAGATCATCCTGTAATGCATTTGGCCTTGCGCGCTTCAAGCAGACAGGTAGAACCTGTGCAGGAAGATATAAGCGCCCGCATTATTCTTTTCTGTGCAAAAAAAATCGACCAATGGAAAATCAGACATGATTTATATAAAATCGCCGGAGAATACCCTCTCACCAGCCTGGAAAAATCAACAATACTAAACGCACAAAACCATACATTTGTTTAAACGAATTGTATTTTTTGTAAATTCCCGGTTTGGGGTTTTTTATTTAATCCGGAATTTACTTGTTTAAAGATACGTTTAAATAAATTATCGCCGAAAAAAAATCAAACCGTAAAACTGAAAAATTATTTCATCCGCTCCGGGAAGCGATTTTTTGCGCACTGCGCAGAAAATTGCGCAAAACCGTATTCTTTCATCCTGTAAAAACGCTGTTTCCCGTAAAAAAATGTTCTGGCACGTTTTCTGCAATATACAGACAGCCACGAAATGGAGGTGCGCTATGAAAAAAATTATTTTTATGATGATTCTGAATCTTGCGGTATCTTGGGCAATGGAAAGTGCAGGCGAACATCCCATGCACAAAATCGCTGTAATGGACGTAAGAAGCACGACCATTGAGTCCGGAAAAACCCAGATGCTTACGGAAATTCTCCGTACCGAACTGTTCCGGATTCACAAGTTTAAAATTATGGAGCGCGGCGTGATTCAGCAGGTTCTGGAAGAGCAAAAAATCGTGCTGTCCGCAGCATCCGACGATAAAAACATTGTTAAAATCGGAAAACTTCTGGCTGTCGACAGATTGTGTATCTGTCATACCGAGTTTTTTGATTCGTCACTTACCCTCAACGTACGGATCATAGATGTTCAAACCCTGGTAGTAGACTATGCAGAAAATGTTTTTGTTAAACAGGAAACGGAAATACTCAATGCCATCCGTGAAATGGTAAAAAAAATCGATATGTATTATTCCGTACAATACGAAATGAACTCCGGAAATTCTGAAAACAAGGAAGAACTGCAGGCCAGAAAATGGAAAATTTTAGGAGCAGACGAACAGCAGACTGCCGAATTGATGAAATTTTCTGCAGATGCCGATGATTACCTGGGTTTGCGTCAATATGATATTTCCTTTTCAGTCGCTGAATTTCTGGAAATAATAAAAAACGGCTGGTCCGCTGAAATTTTAAAGGGATTTTTTTCAGAAGGCATTCCTTATTCCAAAGCGCGCCGTGCCCTGTCTCTGGGTATTACAACCCTCAAGCAGTATATTGAATCCTTTCAGCGTTATCGTCTGACCTTTGATGATTATCTTGATGCCTATCAGAACAGCATACTCGACCCGGTGGTTTATAAAAAATATAAAAACGGCTACACAAAAGATCGGTTTATCGCCGGACTCGGAATTGCTGCAGATAATATACCGCTGGGAAATGCCGCCTACAAGGTATTTATACTGAATATAGGCTGGGAGCATTTTCTGACCGATTTTCAGAGAGGACAGACAAAACGCAGTACTGAAACCGGACTTTTTGCCATGATCAACAAAAGCTTCGCGCCGGTACCTTATATCCAGGCTAACTGGTATATTGGAAAATATCCGTATTATTTTAAAACCAGCGGCGGACTGCTTCTGGAACTTCTGGTAGGAGGCCATGTTGCTGCCTATGTCAGGCCCGGCATAGAAATTAAGGAGCATTTCGAATGGACGCTTTTTTATGCCATAGGAAATGCGCCGGTAAAAAAATATTCCAACAGTGTAAGCGCCAATACAGGGAAATATTTATTCAGTTACTGGGCTTTCATGCTTAATGCCAAATTCTGATCTTAATTTTTTTAATTTTGCTTCATACGGCACAGCAGGTTATAATCCTGCTGTGCTTTCTTTTTTAATTCTCTTTTCGGCTTTCTGCAATCTGTTGATAGGCATTCTTGCCCTGCGTTCTTCGGTCAAACATGACCGTTATTCTTTTCCGGCAGCCTGTTTTTTATTAGCCGGCTGGAACCTCAGCTGGTATTTAGGTACACAGTATAACCTGCGTGAATTTTTCATGATTAATTTTATTTTATCCAGTTTTATACCGCCTTTTTTTTTCAGTTATGTAATAAACCTTGAACCGCAGATTGTTTCCCTCAGACTTTTACGCATAAGACTGATACTTTTCATTACCGCTTTTCTGAATATGCTGTTTATTTCCGCAGCGATTTTTTTTAATCCGCTAAAAAATCTGTATTATTCCGCAGCCCGTCCGGTTTACATCTTTATTTATATCGGTTTCAGCCTGCTTTGTTCCCTGCTGCTTCTTATTTACCGTTATTACCAAGCGGATGCCGGTCAAAAAAAGCGAATTCTTTACCTGATTGCCGGGTTTTCCGCAGTCTATCCCTTCGGCATGCTTGATTTGTTTTTAAGTATAAAAACCGGCAGATTTTTCTGTATCGGCAATACGGTAAATTTTCTCTTCGCCCTGATTATTTATCAGGCAATTCAGCGTCACCGGCTGTTTAAAACCAGTATTGTTTCTGAAGAATTATTCCCGTCTATTATACTGTCAGCGTTTTGGACAATAATTTTTTTTACAATCAGCCGTTTTACAGCAGATAAAACCGGCCTGCAGCTTTTTTTATTTGCCGCTCTGATTTTTTTTCTTTATTTTTTCCGCAGTCAGATAATGAATGCAGCAGCCGGCATAATCGGTTTTATAGGCATAACTTCGCCCTTTTCCAGGGCTGCAGCCGAAATAGAATCTTTACAAAAAAGCCGGCCGGTTGATGAAGAATTAATAGAAAAAATGCTGGAAATAATTACTATTAATTTCCGCTGTACCTGCCGAATTTATACGCGGCAGGGCGCATATTGGCTGCTGCGCTGGCCTGCTGAAGGCGGACAGCGTGTATACAGTACCGGAAACCCTGCGGAACAAATTAACATATTTTCCGGCGCAGTTGAGTCGGCTGAATTATGCAAAATTTTTAATGCCGATTTGCTGCTTGGTTTTAAAAATAGTCCGGATTTTCTTCTGGGATTTAAATCCGTCCAGGATGGATTTTCCCGCGAAGAAGCCGGGTTTTTAACCGGCTGCCGGAATTTTCTGGAAACTCCGCTTCTTCATCTGCGCAGCATCGAAGATTCATCACGCAAGGAACAGGCTGAAAACATGGCATTAGCCGCACGGCAGATGGCGCATGAAATCAAAAATCCGCTGGCTTCGCTCTGGGGCGCTGCTCAGCTGCTGCCTGCAGATTTAAATGAATATGTGGAAATTATTCACAGCGAGACCGGCCGGATAATGACTATTCTTGACGAATGGAGGGATTTCTCTTCAGCCGGAAATATTAAACCCTGTATTTTAGATCCCGGTCTGCTGCTGCAGAACTGTATAAAACTAGTCATGCTCCGCCCCGGTTTTCCGCCGGTAACCGCCGGAAGCATAAATACCGGACTTTCCATTAACGGCGATACCGACAAATTAAAGCAGGTAATTTTAAATATATTCATTAATTCGGCTGAAGCATTAACCGCTGCCAAGTCTCCACGGATTCATGCCCATTTAATTAAAAATGAAGCCTTTGCCGAAATAAATATTACTGATAACGGCCCGGGTATTGCCCGGGAACTGCTGGAAAAGATAACCGACGCTTTTTTTACCACCAAAACCCGCGGCACAGGTTTGGGATTATCCATCAGCGATAAAATTATACAGGCGCACGGAGGAAACCTTATTGTGGAGAGTGACAGTAAAAGTTATACCAGTGTAAAAATACTGCTTCCCTGCCTGGAGGAAACTGCATGATTTTAATTGTAGACGATGAAGAAAATATCAGAAAAGTGCTTAAAGGGCTGCTTGGGCAAAACGGATATAAAGATATAATGGAGGCAGCTGACGGAATAGCGGCTTTCAATTTATTGCAGGAATATGAAGCGGATCTGATTATTTGTGATTATAAAATGCCCGGTATGAACGGCATGGAGCTATTCAGAAAACTTGATAAGCGTAATTTTTTATTTATTCTTCTAACCGCCCACGGAACCATAGATTTGGCTGTTCAGGCTGTCAAGGAAGGTGTTTATGATTTTATCACCAAGCCGTTTGACGAAAAAGTTCTGGTACGCGCCGTAAAAAAAGCGCTCAACGAACAGAAAACCCATACTTATGAAATACAGCCGGAAAAATCAAATGATGATTTTTTCACTTCCAGGCATGAAGAAATAACTGCACTGGGAAAAACCGTATCCCGGCTGGCCAGGATCCCGGCCAATGTACTGATCAACGGTTCTACCGGCACCGGGAAAAGCCTGCTGGCCGGAATTATTCATGAAACAGGTCCGCTTTGCCGCGGCCCGTTTATTAAAATCAACTGCGGCGCCATTCCTGAACCCTTGATGGAAAGCGAACTATTCGGTTATTGTAAAGGCGCTTTTACCGGAGCGCTGATTGACAAACCCGGTAAATTCGAACTGGCTGACGGAGGCAGTATTTTTCTGGATGAGATAGGCGAACTGGATATTACCCTGCAGAGCAAACTGCTGACAGTTATTCAGGAACATGAAATATTCAGACTGGGAGATATACAAAGCAGAAAGGTAAGCTGCCGTATTATCGCAGCTTCCAATAAAAATCTCAAAGAACTTTCCCGGCAGGGAGCATTCCGGGAGGATCTTTACTACCGGCTTGCGGTTGCTGAAATTACCATGCCTGATTTGAAAAACCGTAAACTTGATATATCCGGATTGGTACAAAAATTTATGAAAAAATACTGCAGGGAATACTCCCTGGCGGAAAAAACATTTTCTTCCGAAGCTTTATTATTATTGGAAAATTATTCCTGGCCGGGAAACATCAGGGAACTTGATAATCTGGTTCAAAAACTGCTGATTATGGAAGATAAAAATCCGGTTAATGCTGCCTGTATGGAAAACTGGCTGACAGCGGGGAAAAAACCGGAGCAGGATCTACGCCAGGAAAGAGCCCGTTCGGAAGCCGAACACATTAAAAAAATTCTGCTCGCAGCGGAAAATAACCGCACACGGGCTGCAGAAATGCTCGGTATCAGCCGGCGTACGCTTTTATATCGTCTGAAAGAATACGGAATTTAAAAGTACCGCAACAAGCCTGCAACTACTGAAACTTGCGGAATAAATCATCAATTTCAATATCATTTTCTATAAAAAACACCTGTTCATTTCCATTTTCAGAATATTTTACCGCTTTTTTATCGATCATAAAAATTTTTAAAATATTTTTATAATCAGCATATCGTGTTAAAAACATCTCATTATTATGCGGATCAATAACGACCGAGAAAATAGTTTTAATAATACCGCGGCGCATAGCAGTGTTTTGCAGTAAAAAAAAGGCTTTATTAATAGATAAATTTCTGTCTTTACTCAATTGCCGGTATATATATTTATAACGATCCGATCCGGCACCATGTATACTATCAACGGAACAATCTTTATACCGGTAATTATTGAAATTGGCCATAATGGAAAAATAATTTGTACTTGTAGTTATATGATTCTGCGACTTTCCGGTTTCAATTATGGCAAAATTATTTTTATCAGCAGCATGCAGATGAATGGAAAAAATCCAGTCGGCCAGCTTGTATTTTTGGGTAAATTCCAGTATTCCGGAAATATTATCTGAATTATATATAAAAGAATGTACATCTGTAATATATTTTTCATTGCCTTCAAGATGCCGTTGGTATCTGTTTACCGGAATTACATATTGATAGGACAGAAACAATCCGTAACTATTATAGAGAACTGTAGGTATATATTCACCGTTCCATTTGAATTGTAATTTATATACGGTTACCTGATTGGTCTGTAATATTGTAAGATATGTATCGGTATTAAAAAAATCAAAATTCATGCCATAAACCGTATTGGTATCATAATTTACAAAGCTTGTACAATTTAACAATAACTGCAGCAGTATTTTTAACATTTTTATATAAGCGTTATAAAAGAGAGCTGCAGGCTATTGTTCCGGATGAATTTCTCAGTAATTAAAGGATAATCTCATTGAAAATTGTTTATTGTCGTTTCGCGGATTAATATAAAAACTGTACCTTAATCCGTTTTTGGCATTTACCGGCAGCATTCCGGTATTTTTTACAATTATACCGGTTGTTAACAAAGCAAGCGCGCTTACGTCGAGTGTTAGCCCGACAGCAGTAAATTCAATATCGTCATCAAGCCAGCCCATAAATGTAGTGCAAATTCCAGCCAGGCCGGAAACCGCAGCGAATATCTGTAAATTTCTGCCCCGGCTGTATCTTGTGTGGTTAATTCTGAAATTTAAAAAATTATCATAATCAAGATTTTTGTCTTGCGCTTCTTTATAGTAAGACTGCCAATTGCGAATTTTACTGAAATATTTCCCGCGGTATTTAAAATATCCGCTGCAGAATTGTTTTTCTTCTTCAGTAGGTTCTTCAGCCATGACAGCCTGAG
>DNNS01000159.1 GCA_003497555.1 Spirochaetia bacterium | reverse complement strand
GCAGCGGCCTGATCAGATCGAGTATTTCACTTTCGTTTTTATAAAGCCAGGTTTCGGGATTATTAATACCGAAAGCCGATAAAGCTGCAGCCGAAAGAGCAAGCTCCCGGATTTTTTTTTCCAGCCGTATACAGGCGGAACGGAGTCTGTCAAGTTCATCATACGCAGGCATAAAAACCAGGAAAAATGAAATGAACAATGCGGCCAGAAGAAATAATGTGTTTTTATTCATAGGTATAAATAGAAAATATATACTCATGATTATTACGGGTTATGGTATCCATTTTTACAGGTACAAGTTCGTTGATTTTATCGCGGAGCAGAAACGGAGAATTTTCATGCAGAGAACTGAAATCAGCTTTTATACCCCGGGCAAAGGAAATGCGTATCAATCTGATATCAGGACTGATATTGGAAAGAGCGGTAATAAACATCCCGGTTTTTTCATGCTGACGGGCGGTTTCAATGACAAATCCGGAAATATCCGCAGGACAGGTTTCAATGGCCATGTCTTTTTTCATATCTTTAAGCACGGTCTCGCGGGAATTCAGAAGCTGCTGATATTTACCGGTCATATTACGAAGCAGAACGGCGGCAGACGCGAAAAAAATAAAAAGACTGAAAAGTGCAAGCTGAAAAATTTTTACCCGGGAAAAACGGGAAAAAAACAGCGGCAGGGCGAAATTTAATTTTTCTATTTCTGAAATTTCCGGATTAAATTCGGTAAATGATCTGACATAGACGGAAATTTTTTCAAGTCCTCCGGTATCTGAAACACGCGCGGCAAAACAAAGGCAGCAGTTTTTTACAGCTGCGGCAATCATCCCGCGCCCGGTTCTCAGGTATAAAATGTAATCTTTTTTTAATGCAAGCCGGGGTGCGGCAGCGCTGATCATTCTGTCTGCATCCAGGGCGCCTTTTTTTTTAGCCCCGATGATTAATATCAGCATTTTATTATTAGGGATTTTGGCAACTACCCGCCAGGAAAAACGCAGCTTGTTCTGAAAAGGGAAATATTTGGCAAGATCAAAAGTAATAATATTATCGAGCTGGTTTACCGGCAGCCGCGGATATTCCGCTAATTTGCAGAAATAGTCGGGGTGGGCGATTGTTTCCATGTAATGATTATAACATGGAGATTTAAAAAAGAGAGGGAGTTAGGTGACGAATTTTTTTTGGTAATCAAAATAATATAGTTCGCTGCAACGGGATAGTATGAATTTTTATAAAGGATTAAAATTAAATTTTCGCAGAAAGCAAAAAAAAAATATTTTTTTGCTGCAGATTAACTCTAATCGCATTCCAAAGAAAAAAATCACTCCTATGAAAATATAAATTTAACCACCCGGGCTGCGCCCTGGAGAGCACGGAGTACACGGAGAAATATCTTGACCCCCAAGGCGTAAAGCCTGAGCGACAGGCTCCGAGACATCTGTGTACTCCAGCGGAGCGGGTGGTTTAATTATTGTATCCACTCAGATTTTACAATTTTTAACACGAAGAACACGAAGAGAATATTGTTGTTTTTTACCCAAGAAATAAATTTGCACCCGATTACTGCCGGCAAATTGTATTTATAATCAAATTAGTATAAACTTGTTTTGGTCTGGAAATAATAAGAATTGTTTTCAGGAATAACCTTGAAAAAAACACTGTTTATACTGTTAGTAGCAATAAAATTTTTATCCGCCCAATGGATTGTTGTCAACAGACAAAACGGGCTGATGAATGAATTTATTACTGCACTGGCTGCGGGGCATGATATTTATTATATCGGAACATCCCGGGGAGTATTTACCTGTTCTTTATCCGGGCAGGCAGCAAGATTTGATCCCCTGCCTGGAGTTTATATCAATGACCTTCTTCTTGAAAAAGATATTTTATGGGCAGCTACTCCGCAGGGGCTTTACGCCTGCAGATTGACCGATAAAACCGTCAGTCATTTTACTGAAAAAGACGGACTTTCATCAGCAGAAATAACATGTATTGCCGCAGATCATGAACTGGTATATATCGGAACCCGCGGCTGGGGTATTAATATTTATAATCGTAAATTAAATACTGTTGAAAAAAAGAAATATACAGCCATTGACGGACTTCCTTCCAACCGTATTTTACGTATTCAGCTGTCGCCTTCCTGTCTTTTTGCCGCCTGCGATAACGGCTTTGCCTGGAAGGAAAAACATGCCGCCATGTGGCAAACACCGGATCAGGAAACCGGTATGGAAGAAATCCGTATCCGGGGAATGGATTATACAGGGCAGGAGGTTTTTATTGCCAGCGAGGGCAAGGGTCTGTATCAATTCAGCCTTTCTTCCCTGTCGGCAATACGCCACAGCACCGATAATAACCGGCTGCCTGACGATAATGTGCTTGATGTTTTTGCCGATGGCGCATATTTTTTCATTGCCACTTTTTCCGGGCCGGTGCTTTATAATCTTTTTTCGGGATCATTTACACCCCTGAGCTCCCTGGCTTCCGGAGCCGTGAAAGACAAACTCGGCGGATCCATAAGCCGTATTATCACTTCCGGAGAATACGTTTTAATCGGTACAGACCGCAGCGGTCTTTTTATTTATAAAAAAGATTTCCCCTATCTGCGCCTTTCTCCGCAGACGGTGTTTTCATCCGGAAACGGCCGCGGTATGCTCCTTGATATCACAGGCAGTGCAGTTTCCGGCCCGGGAATTTCATTTATTGGGGTGTCTTGCCGGGATGCGGAAATACTGCGCCCCTTTAATGAAGGTATTACCCTGCAGCCGCTGAAAATAAATTATTTTAATGAAGTCCTGGCGCAAATCGATTTTTCTTCATATAAAGCCATGCAGCAGAGCACGGTTAAATCACGGCTGTGGAATTTTGAAGTATCGCTGGTTATCAAGGATTCCATGGGCAGATCAAACCGCGCTGCAGCAGTTTATCAATATGACAATATTCCTCCGGAACTTGAATTTCTTTCGGTTCCGGAATACACATCATCTCCGGTTCTGAAAATACGCGGTAAATATTCGGATGCATCTTTAAAAGATATTGAATGCCTCAGAAAAACCGCAGAAAATCATGAAGAAAAAATTGCAGTAAGTGTTAATAAACTTTTCCTGGCATTTTATGCGGATATTCCCCTGAGTGAAGGGAAAAACAGCATTGCCTTCAGGGCTTTTGACAATTTCGGAAATGAAAGCAGTAAAAGTTTTTCAGTGATCAGGGATAGTACTCCGCCGCAGGCGGATTTGCCATCCGATCTGGCTGTGCCCTGGGATGAAGGAAGCGTGAAAATCGCCTATACCGAAGATTATATTGATCCGGAAAGAACTGTTTGTCTTGATCAGGAAAAAATTATCCGCACCCGTGAAGTTAACAGCATTGAAAAAAATCTGATCTTTATTCTGCAGGCTGCCGATAATCCTGTTTCCTATACTCTCCAGAT
>DNNS01000584.1 GCA_003497555.1 Spirochaetia bacterium | reverse complement strand
TTATTATTAATCAGCATCGCCCATGAAAACTCACAAATTCCCACTTTAAAAAAAAAGCAGGAATTTGCGAGATAAATATTTCTGTATTATACCAAGTCGGTCAAAAAAAATATGACCAGGCTTGTCCGGATTGCAATTTTTTCTATTCTGCGCTCAGTTCAAATACAAAGCCGTTTTTTGTATCTATACGGGCAGAAACATTTCCGGCATTTTTTTTAAGCTGTATTTCTCCCGTGCGTTTACCGGTTAAATCCGTTTTATAAAATTTCATTTTTTCTGTATTTTTTGAAACCAGCGTAAAATCGGCTGCTGCTTCAAGGGCCAGGGCAGGGAGTGCGCCTTTACTGAAGACTACAGTTCCTTCTTTTTCTTCGGATTTTTCCCCGGTGCCTTTAATATCGGTAATAAAAAAGATCAGGATTCTGGCGCTTTCCGCTAACACTTTTTCATCAAGCGCAATCAGTAGAAAAGACGCTTTTAAAATTCCGCTCTGAAAAGACCAGCAGGGAAAACTGAATTTTTTATCATTCATGCCTCCGCAGATCGCGCCTGCTTTCGGGGTATTGACTGTATAAGTCGCGGAAGCAAGATCAAAGGCAAGTTCTCCGGTATCGGAGACAAGCGTATTATGGGCAAGAGCTTCCAGCTGTAATTTTTTAACCGCCTCGTCTTTCTGGGCTTTAATAAAAACTTCCGCCATATCCTTTAACCCGGCATTTTCCGGAATATCCAGCCTGCGGCCTGCAGGTTGTTTTCCGGATAATACGGATTTAAGATCTTCCGGACTGTTTATAAAATGTATTCCGAATAAATCCGGGTATGTGCAATAAACAGTCTGTACATTGAACAGATGCGGAATATAGCCCATACTGCTCCGGTAATCGCCGTTAACCGGGTTGAGCGGAGTCCGGGCATAGGCGGAATCGCGCCTGCTTCCGGAATAATTTTGGTCGCGCATCATCACAAATTTCACCGGAGCCTGTTTAATATAATTCCTGCGGAAAAGCAGCGAGGCGGCATATTCCGAAAGCAGAGAGGGTGCATCGCTTGCCACGGAAAGCTGATCATCTGCCGGAGCGGTGTTTTTAAAAAGCATTTCCGGATACGGACCGGTGAGAGTAAAGCGGTTGATGTTATCCCAGCCCGCATAGGCTGCAACAGCAGCAGTGATAATACCGGTTTCCTCCCTGCCCGGAAAGGGAAAACGCGTATTGTATTCGGTTAGAAAAAACGGCTGTCCTAAATTCTGAAGACAGGACAGGGACGGAAAATAATTCTGGATTTCCGGATTTTCATCCTTAAAAATTTCCGTAAGTCTTTTATGAAATTTCGCCGGATATTCATAGCCGGTAACATCAGATTCCTTTTTTTCTGCATTGTAAAGTTTTCCGGGGGGAAGCCCCTTTAGGCGCGGAGAATAATACAGGTGCGTTTCAAAAACATCGCATACCCTGCTCCGCCAGTAGTTTATAACAGGAGAATTGATAAAATTAAGACCTCGAAAAAAACCGCGGTATCCAAGTTTACGTAAAAATTCATGNNCCGGCTTCCCACATATTATTATAAATTTTTTCAAGCGGCGCAGCCTGGAATTTTTTTTTAATATAGCTGTTGAATTCCTTAAGCACTATGTCAAGTACGGCATCGGAAGGCCGGTAGCTGCCAAGCGGGCCGGTTGTTTTAAGAGAAGTTATAGTATCTTCGTTAACAGTACTGATACTAATATACTGCGGATCATTCAGGGGAGCATGCCCGGTATAGAAATTAACATGTGTCAGAAAAAGCCGGGCTGTTTCCTTCCAGATGTTAAATCCGGTTTCTGTAAAGTAAATGAGATATTTGCGTTCCGGCCTCCAGTCATTATTCAGCCATTCGTCCATGACAGAAAGCTGATCATAACGCATGCCGACATAAAGATCGGTTACAATATATATGCCGCGTTTTTTAAGCTCTGAGGAAAAAAAATCAAAACGGTCAATCATCTCCGGATCCATAATAATTTTTTTCCGATCTTCAATTTTATACAGACAATGCGGCGAAAAGGAGGAAAATCCGTCATAGGAATGTATACGCACAATATTGTAACCGAGGCTTAAAAGAAAATCCGCGATTTGCCCTGCCAGTTTTTTGGGAGGAAAAGACATTTCATGCCCCAGATTGATTCCGTTAAACCGCACCTGAACACCCGGCGTTTTTTCAAAAAATAAATCGCCCTCCGGAGTTTTTCTGATAAATCCCGAGGCCCCGGCCGGCTCTTTATTCATAAACGAAAAATCAAGAATACCGCCTTTTAACTGTTTGATATCGGTATTTACCGGGTTCCAGGACGCGGCAAAAACCCGGTAAAAACACAGCATAAAAAATAAGGATTTACAAATCTGCGTATAGGCTTTTTTCCGGCACACTGTCCGATTCGCCAGGCAAAACCTTTTTTCATTATAATTTTTCATGCATTACTCCTTTTTACCGAAAACGTTTTCATAATTATAATAAAAAAAAATATTTTTGTCAAGTAATGTGATAATTCTAAAAATTCTAAGAAATCAGTTACTTTTTCCTGCGAGGAAAGTCCTTTTCCTGGGAAATGCAGTCGTATAAATGGAAAATTCGCTTAAAATACAATTTAACCACCCGGGCTGCGCCNNTGGTTCAATTATTTTCATAGTTCTATGTGTATCGTTGTTGATATGACGACTTCCTGTCGCTAATTTTTGAAAATTTAACGTTTATGCTATAATATGAATATTCAAAATTGAAGGTTTTATGGAAACTCCGAAGTTAATATTTCATAATCTGTCAGATGAAATATTCAGCGTATCGGAAGTCTGCGCTGAAATTGAAAAATACATCAATAATCAGCAGGATTGTGTATATAATCTCACTGTGGGTTCCGACAGCCTGTATCAGTCAAAAGAAACGGTTTTTGTTACGGCCATAATCATTCACCGCCTTGGCAAAGGCGCACGTTTTTTTTATACCCGTCGGCGCAGCATGCAAAACCTTGATCTCTGCTCCCGCCTGCTGCAGGAAACCTACGATAGTATTGCGGTAGTAAAAGAAATCGAAAAAACCGGAATAATATATCTGGTTAATGATTTTTCCATTCATATAGATGCCGGCGATAACGGCGATAGCCGTAAAATTTTGAAAGAATGCATTTCCTTTGTAAAAGGCTACGGATATAACTGCAAGGTAAAACCTGATTCCTGCGCCGCAAGTAAAGTTGCAGATCGTTTTACCAAATAATCAAACGGAGAATTAAATCTAATGAAAAAATTGTTATGCCTGTTATTGATATTTTCCGTAACTTCCTGTTCTTTATCCAGGCTGGTTGTACGGGTTACACATCCGTTAATCCTGGGTGTACAGAAATCCTGCCTGGAAGAAAAAAATATTATGTTTGCCGAACAGGCCTTTCCCGGTTTAATAAAATTAGCCGAAGGTATCTTTTATACGGAACCTTCCTCTGTTTTTTATGCTTCCAAGCTTGCTTTTCTTTACGGCGCTTATTGTTTTGCCTATTTAGATGAAACGCCTTTTGACGAATTTGACCGTAATTCGGAATTTAAAAAACAGCAGATTCTTGATTTTTACCGCAGATCAAAATATTTTGCCCTGCAGGCTCTTTCTTTAAAGCATAAAAACTGCCAGGCTGATNNGATAAAACGCGCATCGATAAATTCCTCTTATCGGTTAAAAACTCAGAATCCGAAGCTCTATTCTGGCTGTGTTTTTCCTGGGCAATGGAGATTTTTACCAGTCTTGAAGACCCCAAAGCCCTCAGTGAATTATGGATTATCGAAAAACTCGCCCTGCACTCGTCCCGGATTGATCCGGAATATTTTTGCGGAGGCGCCTTCAGTATTTTAGCCGCTTATTGGGGCGCCCGTTCCGATCTGCTGGGCGGGAGCAGTGAAAAAGCCCGGGAATTTTACAGCCGGGCCCTGGAATATAATAAAAACCGGTCTTTAATTCCCCATTATGTAAATATGCGCTATATCAGTATAGTTAAGGAAAATGCATCCGAATTCGAAGATCTTGCCGCAAACATCAGCAATTTTAATGCCGGAAGTTCCGATACTGCTTTAATCAATGAAGTAATTAAAAAAAAAGCTGTTTCGCTTTTTTCCAAAAAAGACAATTTTTTTTAAAAAATCTCAAGAGTAAACTGAAAATCATCTTAAAAATACCCGTATCTTTTGTTTTAAAAGCGGGAATTTATAAAATTTGACAAATATTAATAAATCTTTTATAATAATATGAAATAAATAAAAATATGCCGGGGCTGTTATGAAATATGTTTTGCCAGTTAAAATAACCATTGCTATGATATATCTGCTTCTGCCGGCGGTAATTTTTTCGCAGGTTCAGGACAGAATGCGTATTGCTATTATGGATCTTGAACCCAAAGCGGTTTCGGTTGATGTTGCCGGAGTGGTAAGCGACTTGATACGCACAGAATTATTTAATACAGGCCTTTTCCGGGTAGTAGAACGATCTGAAATGGATAAAATCATGAGAGAACAGCAATTTCAGGCCGGAGGATGTACAGATACCGATTGTGCTGTACAATTAGGGCAAATTTTAGCAGTGCGCAAAATGCTGGTAGGAACGGTTTCCAGGCTCGGAGCCAAATTTATTATCAACGCCCGTATAATCGATGTAGAAAAGGCAGAAATGGAATTTGCCGAAAGCGCCCAGGCAGAATCCGAAGGCGAACTTGACACTGCCGTAAGAAAATTTGCGGAAAAAATCGGCAACCGCATCAGAGGCAAGAATAGTGAACCACAGACAACAGCCAAACCTGAAAAAGTAAAAGCAGAAAAAAAAACGGAAACTGCCGGGCTTGATAAATATAAAAAAGCCGTCAAACGCGACATTCTTTTAACCGGGCTTTCAGGCATAGGTGCTGCCGGCGGTACTATTATCGGGTTTGCTTTTAAAAAAAGCGCAAATATTGTTTATAATGAATATATCAATACATTTAATTCCGACGATGCTACCCTGCTTGGAGACAAGCTTGACAGCCGTTATGCCAATACCAAAGCCATGCTCCGGGTGGGTGAAGGTTTTACTATTCTTACCGGATGCCTTGCCATCTGGACAGTTGTCGATATAATGCGTCTGAGTAAAGCCAAAAAAAGCCAGGTAAGTGTTATACCGTCTTTCTATTTTGATAAAAAAAACCTGAAAGCCCAGGTTGCATATTCGTTTTAACTACAAAGAGGGAACCATGAAAAAATATATATTTTTATTAATATTAATACCGGTTTTTGCCGCAGCTACCATGTTTTTCTGGAATGAAAAAAATAACCCGCGGAAATTACGCGATAATCCGGCTGACCGCAAGGCAACCAATTATCAGGGCTATGATACCAAAACCAAAGAACAAAACATACACATTTTAAATGCTGCAGATTTGTCAAACGGAATCACACGTACCGCTATTGTCAGTAATTCCGGCTGGAAACCCGAACAATACATGATCAGCATTAAAAATGATTTTTCCGATTTTCCGGTATGGAGTAATATGCCTGCAGACCGGCGCTGGACCAAAATAGAACTGGCTGACAGAACAGGCTGGCAGGCTATTTATACAAAATTTAAATTTATTGACGGCAGCGAGCTTTCTTACAGTAATGCGGTGTATTATACTGCACCTGGGGTTACGGGTATTACGATTTCTTATTCACAGCAGGGCTTATCGCCAAAAATACGTATAAACTGGACAGCAAACAGCATTTATTCGGCATATAGTGTTTATGCATCCACAAATGCCGATACCGGCTATACATTAAAAGGTACAACTTTAAATACATGGCTGGATACTATCAGCTTTGTTACCGGCGGTACTAAATATTTTAAAGTGGCAGGCATTTCCGGAACAACAGAAGGCGCTTTGTCTGCTGCAGTAAGCGCTGTATACTGTAATGTTTATTATTCCGATTTTAGCGATGGAGGTACAACCGGCTGGACAGCACTAGGCGGTTCATCAATGTCCGCAGCTTCTGGTGCGCTCGTGGGTTCTTCGCCAGCAATAGCTGGGGCTATCATCCAGCTTTCTGTTGATACAATTNNCAATTTCTTCAGGTGTTATAAATATTGAATATAAATGTAAATATTTAAGTCCAGCTAATTACATGATGGATGTTGGTCTTTATGACGGAACTTTTATTGGCGGCATTAAAACACAATATGCTATGGAAGCAGGGCCGGTATATGTAAATAAACATTTTTGGGGTGCAGCAGGAGCATCAACAACAATCGCCAAAACATCAACCAGTAAATGGCATGAAACAGATCATATAGTTAAATTAACATATACATTAGGCGCTACAACTTGTTTATTTTATATTGATAACACACTATGCGGAACATTCAATATTTATGGAACCGGTATAGCAGATTCTGCAATGTCTTCATTTAAATATTTGAAATTTACATTAAATAACGCAACATTGACAGATACAGTTACAATAGATAATCTTAAAATCTGGTCAGAATAACAAGAAAAGGTATTGTAATTATCAATAGCCGCAGTAAAGACCTGTTCTCTAATAACTCTCCTCAGTATGTTTAAAGTCAGATAAAACATACCCTGATTGTCAATTTAGTCTGTTAACAAATTCTTCAGCCGTGTGAATAATTATAATCTCTTGTATCAAAATTCGCCCTGAAAATATCAATATAATATTCCTTTTTATTAAAAAATTATAATATAATATAGGCATAAATAAATAACGGAGGATATTATGCCAGGAGCAGAAAAAACCGATAAAAATAATATTAAATCATCAGGCCCGGTGATCGGAGTATTTGCAACTGCCGACCCGAGAGTAGATAAAGATTCGCGCATCCGGGCTGCAAATATTGTCAAAATGACAGCAGATCTTTTAGCCGGAAAAATAAAATTTCCTGACGGCAGCGATGTAAAAATAGTTTACAGCGAACTTCTGCTTGACGGTGAAAAGCAGGCTGATATTATTGCTGAAAATTTCAGACAGTCCGGAGTGAATATACTGGTCTGTGTTCCCGATACCTGGGCATTCCCGCAGCTTTCCCTTATTTCCCTGCTGTCTCATTTTCCGTCCGACACCCCGGTTAATCTTACCTGCGGCAACAGCGGCCCCAAACCCGGAGTGGTTTTCACACACGCAGCAGCAGGCGCAATTTCCCAATATGGAAAACTTGTGCATATCAATGTCGGCACCTGGCCCGATACCGGGCATTCCCCGGTAATGACAGCCGGAACAGCCGAAACCCTGATAGACTGGGCCTATGCAGCAATCACTTTTCAGGGATTAAAAGGCAGGCGGGTAGCGGTACTCGGGCATGATTCCATGGGTATGGAAACCGCCCTGGCGCATGTCATTGCCTCGCGTAATACTTTCGGTCTTGAAATAACCAGGCTTGACATGAAACTGCTTTCCGACATGCTTGCCAAAAAAGCCTGGGATCAAAAAGAACTTGATAATATGGTTAAATGGATTTTTTCTTTCGGCAAAGAGAAGGTTGAACTGCGCAACCAGGCCGATGAAGAAAGATTCAAAACCAGTCTGGCCATGTACCTGATTGTACGCGATCTGATGAAAGATCTTAATGCGGTTGGCGGCGGGTTTATGAGTCAGCTGGAATGGGGATCTGACCGGCGCGGACTCCCCCTGCCGGTAGCTGATATTATGGAATCGCTTTTTAATTCCACCTTTGATCATAACGGCAGAAAAGCTCCTCTTCCCTACGGCACGGAAGCTGATGTACAGGGCCTTTTTACCATGCTTTTTTATACCTGGCTTTCCGGCGGCAATCCTTCGCTCTTTATGGACTTCCGTAAAGTATGGGAACCATGGGAAATCAATAAACTGGCCGAAAGTCTTGGAATAAAAACCGGAGACAGCCTGTGGTCAAAAAAAGGCCTGGTAGACGGGGATAATTCCGGCAGTGCCTCTTTCGACTGGGCAGCCTTGCCCGGTGCAAATATTGACGCAATTATGAAGGGCATACGTTTCCCCGCTGCAGACGAAGGTTATTTTCCCGGTTTGGGAAATTCCGTATTTTTCGTATCTCCGGCAGGCATCAGGGGAATTGCCGGAAGACTCGCCTATAGTTCGCTTTCGGGAATATTTTCCATGGTCTGGGATGAAGCGGAAACAACAGAACTTCCTGAAAAACTATCGCAGGCGGTTTACCATACATCTACTCCTACCTGGCCGCATACTTATGTAGTACCCAAATATGCCACCATGGGCGAATATAAACAATATGCTCCGGCCAATCATTTTCATATGACCTGGAATCTGCCTCCGCGGCGCCTTCAGTTCTGGATGGATATGGCCAATGTTCTTTCCGTTACTCCCTGGCAGAATAGGCCCGGTTTTATTGAAGGAACCGACCGTCCTCTGCCCCTGCTTTATCTTTTAAACGGCGGTGAACTGAATACAAAAATGTTATTAAGAAGAAAATAAGTACTTACTCAGATTTTAAAATTAATAATTAAANNCCGTTAAAAATACCTGCGTACCAGTTCAAAAAAAATTTTCTGCGCAACCGCATCCGGATGATTGATGCCGTTTGCCAGCAAAGTCTCATAGGGAACGCCGAAATTTTCCAGATCTTTCCAGAGACGGTAAGCATCCGCCAGCGGAATTTCTTCCTCGCTGCATAACCGGCGGATGCGGGAAACCGCATGATCGAGCCCATCCATCCACACCCCGGTATTAAGATTGGGCGTAATAAAAAGAAGCTCTGCTCCCGATTCCCTGCAGCGTTTTATAAAATAACGGTGATTTTCCAGTATAATTTCATCGGGTTTGTT
>DNNS01000427.1 GCA_003497555.1 Spirochaetia bacterium | reverse complement strand
TTTAGTACACAGGGGCGAGTTTTGTTGTTTTATTTACCCAAGAAATAAATTTGCACCCTTTAACCGGTTTTGACTAAACATGAGTAGTATTGCATAATAGGATTCATGAAACTGCTTACATCCAAATTTCAGGCTCTGTCCAGATTTTGCCGTTTTCGTATCATGCATTTGCTCTTAAAAACCCCATACCCTCTCTGTATCTGCGAACTTATGGATATTATGAATAAACCGCAATATAAAATTTCCCGCTGTCTTGGGGCGTTGAAAAATGCCGGCCTTATAATCGAAAAAAGAGAAGGCAGGCTGCTGCTGCACAGTCCGCATACACAGAACATTTTAAATATCCCGATTTTCCAGTATATTAAAAAATCAGCTTCTTTAAGTCCTGAACTTGCCCAGGATCTGGTAAATTTAAAGAAACGCCTGGCCTTGCGCAAAAAAGGGAAAATTACCGTGACTTACCGAAAATAAAAACCCCTGGCTGATTAATGTTTTGTCAAAGCTCCGGTCGGGCATAAACGTATGCATTCATCCATGACTGACTGAATATCAAGAGCGTTTACTCCGGCAGGAACAGTAATGCGGGTATTAAAACCGCGCTTTTCAAAACAAAAACCGCGACCGGATTTTTCCGTAAGGCGCACGCATATTCCGCATTTAATACATTTACCGTTTTCCATCAGCAGTTCACCCAAACGCCGTCTGGTAAAGGGAAGTTTCTCGCTTTGCACAGCAGACTGGATTTTGAAATCATCGGCATATTGACGTAAACGGCAGTTTCTATCCTTGCGGCAATCGCATTCCAGACAACGCCCGGCTTCGTCAATGATATCCTGTGTGTCTTTCAGGCATGCTGGAAAAGTATTTTCTGCATGCCTGGAAAATTCCTGCATCGCCTGTTCGTCAACCTTTCCAAATTTACTGTCAAAAAGCATTTCCGGAGTATTATTGACAAATGAGGCGCACAGTCTTGCCTGTTTGATCCCCGCAGATACAGCATCAATAAAAGGAGATACTTTTCTTGATGATTTTTCGGTATTAAATAACCGATAACCGCTAATTTCAAGATTAGATCCGCTGGCATTGATTACTGCGGAAAAAATATCTGCAGATGAAAATTCCCGGCCGGTCATAAAAACAATCCCGTCTTTAAATAAATCTGAAATTGTATCTTCAGCAAGCTTGCGGTCAAGATATTTAAAAAATACCCGGCCGATATTTTTTTCTTTTTCGAAGACAGTAGTTTTGATTCCCGCGCGCTGCAGATACCAGGCAGCAGACAAACCTGCAGGGCCGCTGCCGATTACAGCAACAGCACCGAAAAATCTTTCTCTGGGTTCTGTATAAAAAGATCCGGCATGCATCAGCAGGTCTTTTATCCGCAAAGGTCCGTTTTTATCCGCATGCAGTTTTCTTCTGCAGGCTTTTATACAGGGAGCAGGGCACAAACTGCAGGTTATGCGCGGCAGGGGAAGCATGGCAAGTCTTGATGCCTGCATAGGATCATTTTTTGCCTGGAAGCGTAAAACCAGCGGAATATCGGCATGAATCGGGCAGGCTCGCTTACAGGGAGAAATACAATCTCCGCGGTGTTCGCCAAGCAGTAGTGACAGGCTGCGGCGGCGTTCGTTAATAACTTCCGGGATTTCACTTTCTATTATCATGCCCTCTGCTGCCGGCAGCGCGCAGGAAGGCAGCAGCCGTTTTTGTCCGTTCACTTTTACCAGACAAAGCAGGCAGGAAGCAAGCGGACCGGTTTTTTCATTATAACAGAGTGCAGGAATTTTTATTCCAATCTGCAGCGCAGCCTGCAGAACCGTAGTTCCCGGCCTGACAGCGGTTTTAATGCCGTCTATGGCAAGGTTAATCATGATAAAACCTCTATGGCATACGCCGGGCATATACTGTGGCACATGTCGCATTTTGTACAGGTATCTTTTATTTCCGCACGCCGGTAAGGTGTGAAATTTATGGCTTGCACGGGNNTACGGCTGCAGAGTGTACAGCCGATACATTTATCGGTCACTGAATATTTAATCAGGGTTTTACATTTTGCAGCCGGGCAGTGTTTTTCAATATGCGCTTCATATTCACTGCGGAAATATTTGATGGTGGAAAGTACCGGATTGGGAGCTGTCTGCCCGAGACCGCACAGACTTGAACGTTTGATGGAGTGCGCAAGGTCTTCAAGTTTTTCAATATCTCCTTTTTGGGCGGCGCCGGAACAAAAATCATCGAGAATATGGAGCATAGTTCTGGTACCGATGCGGCAGAACGTACATTTTCCGCATGATTGATCCTGGGTGAAGGAAAGAAAATAACGGGCAATATCCACCATGCAGTCAGTGTTGTCAAGCACTACAAGTCCGCCGGAACCCATAATGGCTCCTGCAGCCTGCAGTTTTTCATAATCCACCGGTGTATGGGAAAGTTCAGCCGGTACACAACCGCCGGAAGGACCTCCAATCTGAACGGCTTTAAATGTTCTGCCCGGAAGCATACCTCCCCCGATACTGAAAATAATATCGTGTATGCTGATACCCATGGGTACTTCTATCAGTCCGCCGCGCGCGATTTTTCCGGCTAAGGCAAAAACCTTGGTGCCTTTACTCTGTTCTGTGCCCAGAGCAGAAAATTTCTCTGCTGAATTCCTGATTATCCATGAAACCAGAGAAATGGTTTCAACATTATTTACCAGGGTTGGTTGGCCGTAAAGCCCTTTTTCTGCCGGAAAGGGAGGCCGGAATGAGGGCATACCCCGGTCGCCATGGATGGAAGCAATCAGCGCTGTTTCTTCCCCGCAGACAAATGCTCCTGCGCCTTCCATAACCGAAAGATTTAAAGAAAAAGGAGAACCGAAAATATTCTGTCCGAGTATACCGCGTTCTTTCAGAAGCGTAAGAGCCTGGTTGATTCTTTTTACTGCCAGCGGATATTCACGCCGAATATAAAGAAAACCCTGCCGGGCTCCAGCGGCAAAAGCCGCAATCAGCATGCCTTCGATTATACGGAAAGGGTAACTCTCAAGCAGCATACGATCCATAAAAGCGCCGGGGTCGCCTTCATCCCCGTTTAAAATAATATATTTCTCCAATCCGGCAGACTGAGCTGTGATTTCCCATTTTTTTCCTGTTGAAAACCCGGCGCCGCCCCTGC
>DNNS01000561.1 GCA_003497555.1 Spirochaetia bacterium | reverse complement strand
AATGTTATTTCATCGCATTACCTAAGTTTTAAAGGGCAAGGTACTTATTTCAATCCGAAGCTTAATGAAAACGGTCAGGAATATCAATTACCTGGATACACAACTGATATCTTAAATCAAAAAACCATGGAATTTCTGGAAAAAAATAATAATTATCCATTTTGCGCCCTGCTTTGGCATAAAGCTTGCCATGCTCCCTTTACACCCAGCTCCCAGACATAAAGATGCTTTTCCCGATGCGATATTAGAGGAACCAGTAAGCTGGTCTTTGGATTATTCTGAAAAACCGCAATGGATGCGCAGAGCCAAAATATATGGACCGCATTACAGTAACTGGACCAACAGTGAAGGCAAACCGGTTCCGGAATTATTGGAAAAGGAACCATGGATATCTAATCCAAAACCATGGTTAGATATGCTCCGTTGTACACTGGCTGTAGATGAAGGCCTGGGTAAAATCACAGACTTATTAAAAAAACAAAAACGGTATGATAATACAATTTTTATTTTTATGGCTGATAATGGCTGGTTCTTTGGCGAGCACCGCCGAGGCGACAAACGGCTGGCATATGAAGAATCAATCAAAATCCCCTTTATTATCAGTTATCCGGCTATGATTAAACCTGGCAGCATAGTTGAAGGAATGGCTGCCAATATCGATATAGGCCCAAGCTTGTTGGAAATGGCAGGCATTCAAACACCAGCCTCCATGCAGGGCGAATCATTTGTTCCTTTATTTAAAAATAAAATAAAAGACAGAAAATCACCTTTTTTTTACGAGTATTTCCAGGAAAAATATGCGCCGGGAATACCTACTATATTGTCAGTACGAACACCAGAATGGAAGTATATTCATTTCCCTTTTGAATCTGTCAAAGAAGGAAATTTCGATGAATTATATAATCTTAAAATCGATCCTCATGAATTACATAATCTTGTTCATTCGCCAGAATCTAAAACACAGCTAAACTATATGAAAAAATTACTTGAAAAAGCAAAAAAACAATATGCCTACACAGATCCGCCATATTGTTATAAAATTTCTGAATAACAAAAATTTCCGTTACTTCATTAGCCGCCCAATCATCCAGAAAAGATTCCCTTGTTACCTCATCGTATTCAATGTGTTTTATCCCCAAAAGTAATGATTTTGCCCGCTTTGCGCTTCGCAAATGCCAGGCTTTTTCTTGCTGAAAGGGTATACTAAAGCCCGGACATTGTCTTTGCTTTGTGGTATATTTCCGCTGTCAGCCTGCGATCGTCTTCCTGCCATAAACCCGGGCGACTCAGTATTTTTCCTATACCACCCGCCTTTTCAATTACCGTGATCGAGACAGCAATCCGCAACCTTGCATTCACAATTTTATTGTGAATCAGCGCTGTCGTTAACAAGAAACGCGTTGATAAAAAGAAAATTAATACGCCTTGATTTTACCGGTTGAACTCGCGGGCACGTCTTCGACACTAAAAGTTTTGCGCATGAAAAGTTTGAGCGATTCCCATGTCATTCGCGATAAATTTTTTTATACATTCCACACAAGAAAAAATTGAATTGAAAATTCAAAAATCTGAGACAGTTGATTTATATAATAGAAGACAGAATTTTACTGGAAATAAGAAAATAATGCAATAATACAGAAAAAAAAATAGATATGATTAAAAAAAAACCGGAAGGTATTTTACAACAGTTATACCGCTCAGTCAGCCATAAATGAAGATAACTGCCCGAGGAAGCAGTAAGGGTCAGAAGCATGGTCAGATTTAGCAGCGGACGCACTAATTTAAAGAACCTGTAATATTCCGTAAGCTGCGGAGCATTTCTGGAAATATAAAAAACTACAGAAACAGCCATGACCAGAGTGTTCAGTTTTCCCCAGATATTTGATTGGATGATTACTGCTTTCTTTTTAAATAAAATATATGAAAAATACATTATGCAGATATCGCGCAGTAAAAGAAAGCCAATAATATAAACCGGGAAGTTCGTGTATTGCAGAGTTGCCAGTATTATTACAGCCAGAGATATTTTATCAGCTGCCGGATCGATAATTTTACCGTAATTATTTATTTTGTTAAACTGCCTCGCAATAGGCCCATCGATTATGTCTGTAATTATTGCCAAGACCCCAAACAGCAGCGGCAGCTGGTAGTTTCCGCTGTATATTTGTTTTACAGTTATTGCGGTTAAAATACACAACAAAATTCGTGAAAAACTTAATATATCTGCTGCTGTTAACACATGTCTGTTCATATGTTCTTGTTATAATTTAAATAATTATGCAATTTATTATAGATTATTAGCTGATCAGGTTTTTATGCCAAGGCGTTTCTCTTTTCGCATTTTACGCTTCAGCCGTTTTTCTGATTTCTCTTTTGCTATTTTTTTTTCAAGACTCGGTTTTTTATAAAACTGTTTGTCTTTTAAAACCTTGAGAATTCCTTCTTTTTCAACTTCTTTACGGAATTTTTTAATTGCAATTTCAATATTGTCATTTTCTTTTATGTTTACAGTTGCCAAAAACAATCACCGCCTTTTTTATTACTTATATAGTATAACATAGCAGTATGGTATTGTCAACGCGTGTGGGCGCGGCGATGCTGATTAATAATAA
>DNNS01000500.1 GCA_003497555.1 Spirochaetia bacterium | reverse complement strand
AGTGCAGATCTCCTTTTTGTCAAAACCGGGAGGATTATTTTTAAAAGAAACCATTGAGCCCTGCCTGGTAGAAATATCAGGTCCGGCTTTGGCCACTGCTGTCATAAACATGGCGCTGAAGGATTTTAACGGGAATATAATTGAAAAAAAAGATATGAATTTTGTTCTGGACCATAACGGAAAGGCAGCCGGCAAAGGATTATACCCGGCCGGCAGGCAATCCGGAATCTTTCTGCTGGAAGTAAATGCAAAAATAAACAGTATAAACGCGTATGATTTTTTCCGCTATACAATAATGCCTGCTGTGCCTGAAAATAAAAGCCAGCAGTTGTTTTCGGTGCATTTCAGCAGAATGGATAATGTAAAAGAATGGCTGACTCGCCTGCACCAGGCCGGTATCGGCTCATTCGGAAATTATTCATCATCACCCAAACTTGATTTTGTAAACATGTCAGGGGAAATCGAAAAAATTTTTTCAAAATATTCATTTGCCATATTTTCTTACCCGCTGCTAAATAATGAAAATTTTTATAATAAGAGCGTAAAAAATATAAAAAAGGAAAATATCACTCCGGATTTCCTTACAAAACTGGAAATGATAGTGGGGGAAACCGTAAGGAAACAGCCCAATGCAAAATTCTGGAAAACACTAAATGAGCCTGATGCCGGCGGCGGAAGATATACTCCGGAAGTGGCGGCAATTTTAGCTCAGAAAATTGCCGGATATATCAGAAAAGTGCAGCCGGCTGCTGTTGTCTTTACTCCTGATCTGAGCCATATGTATGCGCATAAACTCGGCTGGTTTGAAGATTACATCAGATACGGCGGACTGAAAGATGATTTGACCGTTGCCATTCATATTTACCGGGCGCGGCCGGAAAATCCGGATCTGGAAATTGATTATAACCGTTTTACTGAATTACTGTCAAAATATAATTATAAAGGCGCTATTTATTTTACCGAAGGCCTGTACTGGCCTGTGCATGTGCTTCCCATGCTGGATAACAATGCGCATGTCGGCTGTTCCATGGATCATGTCAAATACCGGGCATTTTCCTATGATATCGGCTATGGAGAAAAAATATCCGCAGCCTACAATATGCGGACCTATCTTCTGGGATTAAAATATTCCGATCGGGTAAAAATGATGGTGGACTGGAATTATGACATGCGCTATCACCTTGATTGGGAAAAAACTCCGCGCTGTCTTCTGCTCGTGCCCAATGTACTAGGCCGATTAATCGGAGACAGTAAATTTATTCAGGATATCGAGCTGGGGAAAAATTACCGGTGTTATTTATTTGCCGACGCATCAAATGTTATTGCTGCGGCCTGGTGTTACGAATGGGAAACCGATAACGGAGAAAAAAAAGCACCGTTTCTATTTATTAAATCCCGTCCGGAAAATCTAGAATTTTTTAATATGGATGGCAGCAGTTTTTTGCCGGAATCTAAAAACGATGAACTCGCACTCGCCATAGGTTCATTCCCGGTTTTTATCCGGACCGGAAAAAAAAATCAGGCCGGGCTGGTACATGCCTTGCAGAATATTACAGGCGTGCAAAAACAAACGGTTAATATCAGGGGTGAATTTCAGAAACCGGGTATACTTACCATGATGGCAATAAATAATTCTTCGGAAATACAAAACGGCCTTTTTTCCGTGCAGCCGGGTACAGGCGAAGAACTGAAGAAAACCTGCGCCATTGCCTCTCATCAGCGTTGTGAACTGGAAATCCCCGTCCGGTTGTCAATAAATACTTTTTACAGCAATTTAGAGTTAAATATATTATTCGCCGGGAAAAGTCCGCAGAAAATTTTTTTCCGGCTGCCGGTTGTTGGAATTCCCCGAACCGATAAAAAAATTATAATTAACGGACTCACGGATGAATTTACGGAATCAGATCTGAATCTTCTGCCCCGTCAGTTCAGGGAATTCGCTATTCCCAAAAATACCGCTTCGGCCGATAAAAATATCGTCAGTTACCATGGAGAAAAAGATCTCTCGGCGCGTTATTTATACCGCTGGAATCAGGATGGTTTATACTTTGCGATAGAGGTAAGCGATGATACGCATTTTGTAATACCGGATGCGGGAAAAATCTATAACGGTGATTCCATTCAGATTTTTTTTGACTCTTTTGATAATGCCAAATGGGAAGAAAACACCGGAAGTTTTGACAATAATGATTATGCTTATACTGTTTGTCCCGAGTTGTCCGCTCCGCGAATTTTCAGGGAAGTATGTCCGGATTATCAGATATCCTTTCTTAAGCCGGGAGAAGAAAAAAATATTCCGCTGGCTGTTATGCGCAGCCATGGAAAAACAACATATGAAATTTTTTTTCCGGTTAAATACATTGCGCCGGTTTCCTTACAGCCGGGAAAAAGCTTCGGTTTTGCAATAATCATTAATGATAACGACAATGACTACAGAAAAAGAGGATTATGTTCTGTACCGGCAGGCACCGAACCCTGGAGTCATCCGGAACTATGGACCAGTGCGGTTTTTCTGCAGTAATATAACCTAAGTTTTCTAACAAATTTTTCATAACGCAATATTTTCGAAACGACTTCTATTTTTTCCTGTTTTAAAAGGAAGGATTGACTTTAAGAGCGGAGAGGATTAAAATATACCTGCATGAAAAAAGAATTTTTATACAGTCATTATATAACAATAATCAAAATATGAAATTACAAAAATATTATCTGCTGCTCGGGGTTATTATTCTAATTTTACATGGATTGTATTTCATACCTGCAGACCCGGATGCGCGCATAAAAAATAATATTTTTTTTGCCGGTGATACAGCAGAATATTACGGATTAGCCTCAAGTATTCTTGCCGGACAAGGCATGAAAAGCGAACAATGGATACCCGTAATGTTACGCGATCGATATAATAATTTTGGCCTTAATGCCAGGCGTACGCCATTTTATCCGCTTTTTTTGGCAAGCATCATGTGGACCTCGCATCTTATTGCTCCGCAAATAACTCATATTGATATTTACGCTATTCTGGGCATTCAAATACTTCTGATGCTTGCTGCATCACTGCTGTTTTTCAGATTAATCCTGATTATAACTCTAAAACCGAAAATTGCTTTCATAGCTACGTTAATAATCAGTCTTGAGCCTTGCTGGTTTTCCCTGCAGCACTCTATATGGTCAGAAAATTTATTACTACCAATTGTTGTTTGGCATATTACCCATGTTTTTCTATATTTTTCTCGGCATCGCAAAATTGATTTCATAATTATTTTTTTATCTGCTG
>DNNS01000350.1 GCA_003497555.1 Spirochaetia bacterium | reverse complement strand
TACAAATAAATTTACCAGGGAGTAAAAAATGGAAACCGTACAACACTGGGCTGATCAAACAGCAGTAAAAATAATTAAAAGCCGGCCTGAGCGTGATGTGTATACCCTGGCTTCAGGCATTACGCCTTCGGGCACTGTGCATATCGGTAATTTCAGGGAAATAATTACAGTTGATTTGGTTGCCAGGGCTTTAAAAAAACTTGGAAAAAAAGTACGCTTTATTTTTTCCTGGGATGATTATGATGTACTTCGCAAGATCCCCAAAAATCTGCCGGATCCCAAAGCTTACGAGATCAATCTCACCCGTCCTATCTGTTCTATTCCCGATCCCTGGGGAAACGAAAAATCCTATGCCCGGCATTTTGAAAAAGAAATAGAAAATATTCTGCCCCGTGCCGGAATTTTCCCGGAATTTATTTATCAGGCGGAACGGTATCAGAAAAGCATATATGCGGAATCAATTCATCATGCTCTGGTTAACAGCGGTAAAATTGCAGCTATTCTTGATAAATACCGCACGGATCCGCTGGAAGAAAACTGGATGCCGGTATCCATTTTCTGCGAAAAATGCCTCTCCAATTCTGTTAAAATCAAACCATACTGCGCTGATTATAAACTAACATATTCCTGCTTGGCCTGTAAACATGAAAACACGGTTGATTTACGCAGTACCGGATGCGTAAAGCTGCTCTGGCGTGTGGATTGGCCCATGCGCTGGGCCTACGAAAAAGTTGATTTTGAACCGGGTGGAAAAGACCATTCTTCCGACGGCGGATCGTATGATACTGCCCGTCTGATCAGCAGGGAAATATTTAATCATGAACCTCCGGTTTACCTTATGTATGACTTTGTACGTATCAAGGGACGGGGCGGGAAAATCTCCTCTTCTTCCGGCGAGGTTATTACCTTGGCCGATGTTCTTGAAATTTATGAACCGGAAATCGCCCGTTTCATTTTTGCTTCCTGCCGTCCCAATACCGAGTTTGCGGTAAGTTTTGATCTTGATGTGGTGAAAATATACGAGGATTATGACCGCACGGAACGCGATTATTTCGGAACCGGGGAAGCATCAGAAGCCAAACGCGTCAAAACCAAGGCAGGATACGAATACTCCCAGACTGCCGAACCTCCAGCTGTCCTGCCCTTTCAGGCATCTTTCCGTCATTTATCCAGCATTCTGCAGATCCATAATTTTAACTATGAAAAAACCATGAACTGGTTTGAGAAAGATCTGGCCGAGTCGCCCGGCAGGGAAAAATTTATTACCCGGATGAAATGCGTTCATAACTGGATTGAAAAGTATGCGCCTGATGAATTTAAATTTATTGTTAATGAAAAAACACCTGCCTGTGAACCCGATGCCGTCATGAAAAAAGCTATAAGTGAACTCGTATCAATACTTGAAAAAAATTTTAGCACATATACGGATCAATCCCTGTACGAAGAAATATATAATATAATCAACCGTAACAGTCTTGATCCCAAAATTTTTTTTAAAACTATCTATCAAATTCTTATTTCCAAGGATAACGGCCCCAGGCTGTCGGGTTTTCTTTTGCAGATCGGACAAAAAAAAGCTCTTGCCCTGCTGACGCCGGCCTGCCATGCCTGAAAAAATTCCGGTTTACAGCGCAGAAAAAGATGAACTTGAAAAACTCTGCGCTATAAAAGAAAAATACCGAACGAGTCAGATCTGCGGCTGGCTGTTTAAAAAAAAAGTTATATCGTTTGCCCAAATGAGCAATGTCCCGAAAAATATTTTAACCGCACTGGAAGAACATTTTACCATACATACGTTAACCCCCCTGGCAGACGCGGATTCTTCCCGTACGGAAACCTTCAGGGAAGCTTTCCGTACAGCAGATGGAAAAATTATTGAAGCGGTATTTATGAATACCGGAAAAAACAGAACCGCTTGTCTTTCTTCCCAATCCGGCTGTCCTCTGGCCTGCAGTTTCTGCGCATCCGGAAGTTCCATGTCTTTCGGGCGCTCTCTTGCGGCGCATGAAATTATTGAACAGTTTATACTGCTGAATCGAAAAGTTCCCGAGGGAGCGCAGAATATTGTCTTTATGGGCATGGGTGAACCTTTTTTAAATCAAGATGAGGTTTTCAGGGCCCTGCGGATTTTTCTAGATGCAGACAAGTTTGCCATTGCGCCCAAACGTATAACGGTTTCCACCGCCGGCATTCCCAAAGGTATTGCGGATTTAGCCGGAATTTTCCCAAAAGTAAACCTGGCTGTCTCGCTGCACAGTGCATTACAGCCGCTGCGCGATGAACTTATGCCCGGATTAAAAAAAATTCCCCTGTCTGAACTGCGCAGAGCTGTTTTTCAGCATATAAACAACACTGAACTTGCTGTTACGATCGAATATCTTATGCTTGATAAAATCAACGACTCCCCGGCACATGCCGAAGCCCTGGCTGCTTTCTGCCGGGGTATGAACTGTATTATTAATCTTATTCCCTTTAACAGATATCCCGGCTGTTCTTATCAGCCGTCCTCCCGTTCGGCCGTGCGATTTTTCCAGGAAACACTGGAAAAAAAAAATCTGGAAGTGGTTCAGCGTTTCCGGCGCGGCGATGACATAAACGCTGCCTGCGGCCAGCTGGGAGCATTTGACTGCAAAACCAGCGAATATCAATAGAAGACAGTTATTTCCATAGACAGGAGGAATTTTATGCTGGAGTTTTTCGGACATTTTTCGCCGGTACTGCAGGCTTTACTTGGAACATTATTCACTTATGGCATTACCGCACTTGGCGCTTCTCTTGTATTTTTTTTTAAAAGCATCAACCGGAATTTACTTAAAGGCATGCTGGGATTTGCGGCTGGAGTAATGATTGCTGCCTGTTTTTGGTCATTGCTCGCACCGGCCATTTCCATGGCGTCAGAGCTGGGGCAGATTGCATGGTTAACAGCCGCAGCAGGTTTTTTAGCAGGCGGCGCTTTTTTGTATCTGATTGATAAATTTTTACCTCATCTGCATATGGGGCTTGACAGCTCAAAAAGCGAAGGAATAAAGACATCATGGCAGAGGAGTATTCTGCTTGTAATGGCAATAACACTGCATAATATACCGGAAGGACTTGCTGTGGGGGTTGCATTCGGCGCTGCAGCAAACGGAAGTGTTTCCGGCGCCAGCCTGGCCGGCGCTATTGCCCTGGCCATCGGCATTGGACTTCAGAATTTCCCGGAAGGCGCTGCCGTATCTATCCCGCTCCGAAGAGAAGGATTCAGCAGGAAAAAGGCGTTTTTTTACGGCCAGGCATCCGGAATAGTAGAACCGATTGCCGGAGTTATCGGCGCATCAGCTGTTATTTTCCTGCGTCCTTTACTGCCGTATGCACTGGCGTTTGCTGCCGGAGCCATGATTTATGTTGTTATTGAAGAGTTAATACCCGAAGCCCAAAGAGAAGAAGGCGGCTCCAATACGGATATGGCAACAATCGGCGCTATGGCAGGTTTTGTCATAATGATGATTCTTGATGTGGCATTGGGATAATCAGAACGCATGTTTTTACCTGTACAAAACGGTTAATTTATACATAACTTAAAATGAAAAAAAAATACCATTTACAACGTCCGTAAAGCCGCTTGGCACAATTTGCTTTGCAGCAAGGATGTAAAAATTTTGATTGTTGAAAATATGAATACTTCCTGCCAAAACAGTGAATATTATAAAATTACAAAAAAACAGATAAAAGGTCTGCGTTTTTAAAAAAAAATTATCATATTCCTGCGTTTATCATGTCTCCCATAGCATTAAAAAACCTGATAATCTGTCGCCGGTTTTTAGGAAAAAAGATCTGTTTTTTTAAAAGGTAGTAGCATTTTTAATGTTTTGGGTAGAAAGCTGTTTAAATATATCATCTTCTCTTAAAAAACGTTTATTAATTGTTGAATATAATCTAGTTCTGTAATAAAGCAGCCCTGTGTTTCCAACATGCTCTCTCGCAGTATATGTATACGGTTGAAAAATTTTCTTTACTTCAAATTGTACTTTGCCATACGCATAATACTTAAAACTGGCTACTATTGTTTGATCGTTGCTGCTTAAACCAATAACTGAATCAAGGTGATCGGTGTGGTAATAATATAAACTATTGCTTCTTTTTAGTTCTATTGGCGAATCAATAGCCAATGCAAAAACATGCCTTGTGTTTTCATAACAGGTTCTATCATTATATTCTTTATATATATCAAATAGATCATACTGCATCACTGCAGCTTCATCTCCGGCTTCTTTCTTGTAAACTCTCCGCCCGGTAACATCAAACCTGTAGCAGTACCGATTAGTTACATTCCCGCTTACTGTCATAATATTCGTAGTTCTGTTATTCCAGTTATATTTATGCTCCTCAACAACGCTGTCGTTCTTCTTTTTGTGCTTCAATCTTCCCGCATTGTCATACTCATAAGTAAACTCATTATCGGAAAGCAGCTTGTCGTCTTCGTCATACGTAAATGTATTGGTTGCTCCGTTAAGAGCGTACTGCGTCATGTTGCCTGCTTTGTCATACGTAAACTCTTCTTTCTCAACCAGTGTGCCGCTGCCGGGAAGATTTCCCAGTATTCTTGTAATCTCAGGCGCTCCGCTGTGAGAGCCGTTCGCTTTTACCGCGATGCAGGTATAGGTGTATTCCTGGCCCGGTATGAAAAATATATCAGTGTTCGTCGCACAAATTTTTT
>DNNS01000024.1 GCA_003497555.1 Spirochaetia bacterium | reverse complement strand
CTGCGGAATACGGCAGGCGGATTTTATATTTTGCCTGGATTTTTTCGGCCGCATCATGTACACCGCTGATGATTTCACCTTCGATTTTTTTCCCGTTCAGTGAAAAATCAAGTTCTTTACGCAGGCCTACCAGCGGTATCATGACCGCGAGATGAACCTTGCTTGATCGGCATAAAATCTGGGCGGTAAAGGCAGCCTCGGCCTGCAGATTGTAGATTTGCGGCCTGGTAATGCCGCTTCTTACTCCCCGGTGCCCCAGCATGGGATTTTTTTCGTGCAGTTTCTGCGTAAGGGCTTTAAGTTCGGCGGGAGAAGTTTTTATTTTTAATCTGCGCAGTTCAGCGGTAATTTTTTTAAGACGATCGGCATCCCGGGGAATGAATTCATGCAGGGGGGCGTCAAGCAGTCTGATGGTAACGGTTTTACCCGGAAAACTTCTGAACAATGAACAGAAATCAGCCGTGAAAAATGATTTGATTTTATCATTGATATTTTCATCGTCTTTTCCAAGCAGAAGGCTGATAAAGTAAGGCAGCCGATCATTTTGAAAAAACATATNNCTCGGTACGGCACAGTCCTATGCCGTCAGCCTGGAAAAAAGCCGAGATCCGGGCATCGGCAGGCGTATCGGCATTGGCTAAAATTTGCGGCCCGGATGAATTTTTACAGAGCGCAAGCAGTTCCGGTAAACCGCTGTTTTTAATATCCGGCGGAACAAGCGCCGTTTTCCCGGAAATCACCGCCGGTTCTTCGCTAAAAACAGCCTGCAGACTGACAAAATCGCCTTCTTTGATTTTAATTTTCCCGTCTGATAAAAAATGTCCGCTGAATTTCAGATTATTATTAATGATATTGGGCTTGCCGAGATTTCTGGATACCACAGCCGCATGCGAAGAATATCCGCCCTCTGAAGAAATAATTCCCGCCGAAAGCTTCATGGCCGGAACGTCCTGGGCATAAGTCTCCGGCAAAGCAAGAATAAATGAGGCATTTTGCCCGGTGTTTTTGGCCTTAAACCAGGCGTCTGAAAGTTTTCGCGAACTGAAAAAAATTCTTCCGCAGGCATTGCCGGTAGATCCTATCACACCGCCCCTGATAGTCTTGCCGCTACTTTCTTTTTTTTCAAATTGCGCAATCAGCAGTTCGGAGATACGCCTGGGATTAACAGCTTTAATAAGCTCTGAAGCCGTAATTTCGCCTTTTTTCAGGCGGTAAAAAAGAAATTTAATCTCTGTGCGGTAGGGAACCGCGTATAAGTTATTGACGGAGGCAATAAAAAATTTTTTTCCGGATATAATACAGCCGGCTTCACGCAGCCCGCTGCACAGAGAATTAATTTTATGCAGAACCGGAAGTATGCGGCTTTGCATATTTTTCAGGCCTGTTAATTTGCCGGTGATTTTCCCCTTTAATCTGGCGCTGGTATATTGCCCGCTTAGTGCTGCAGTACCTTTAGGTATATTCCAGGCGCAGAAGGTTCCGCGTACAAACTCCTGTCCGGTAACCGGCAGCAGGGAAGGGGTGATGATCAAAGAGGCGTGTTCTTCGTAGGTTTTCTGCAGAACAGCGGGTAATAAAACGGAAACCGCCTCTTTAGCACCGCGGAATAATGGAGGTTTATGCTCATCAGTATTAAAACCGGAGATTACTTCTTCCGCTCCGCTGCGGGTATCTTTTTTACGCCTGCCGCTTTTTACCGGCGCGCTAACAGCAGGCAAGTCGCCGGCAGCGGATATTTTAATCTGCGCCTGCAGGATGCGGATTATTTCTTCTTCCGGTAAAAAATTCCTGAGGCGCATGATCAGGTCTGAAGTAATTCCGGCCATGCGTACATAATGATAATCCGCCGGCAGATCGCTTTCGACCAGAATATCAAACAAATAATTGTTTCCGAATTCAGCGGTAAAACGGGTTTGTAAATCGGCAGTTAAGGCATCGATGTTGCCGGCTGCCAGATATTCCCGCACCGCGGCGATCCGGGCAATAAAAGCGGGAAGAACCGGAATTTTTTCCCTGTGCAGCTTTATCAGCAGATCTGCTGTTTTTCCCGGATAGCTGCTGTCTTTAATGTCCGTATCGGTTCCCGGAGCCAGGAATAAATAATTCAATTTTGCGCTCATTTAAATAACCCCGGATCTTCGTCAGGATTTCCGGAAATAAAAGATTCAAAAAAAGGCGATGCCCCGCGGTGTAAATATTTTTTCAGCTTTATTATGTCCGGGTAATCAGGCCCGCTGATGGTAAACATTATGCAGGTTCCGATTTTTACCTTGCCCCACTGAAAAAGCGACATGATGTTTTCAATTTTTTCGCCGTCATAAAATACATTTACCTTGCGCCCGGGATATTTGTTTTCATAACTGGCAATAATGCGTTTCCAGGCTTCCACGTTTCCATTATGAAAAAGCTCGTTGGTTACCTGTACACTGGCCATTTCCGACGATTTAATATTAGCCGGAACCGCAGCCGGCCCGGGTGCAGCGGTTTCTTCAGCCGCCCGTACAGGCTGTAAGGCAGGAGGAAGCGGAGCGGGTAAAGCAATGATTTCCGGCTGTTTTTTTTTCGCGGCTTGGTTTTTTTTACCTGCAGACCCTGCAGCTTTTTTATAAAGCAGACTATATGCCTCATTCATCATTTTTTCATGACGGCTGTCAGTCTGAATAAAAATTACCAGTAATGTTCTTTTCTTTAAAGGTAAAAGCGGAGTAAAATCATTATGATCATGCGGATCAAGTATATGCATGTCTCCTTCGGAAGTATAACAGGTAAAAAACAAATCGGATGCCTCAAGGGAATTAAAACGTCCATCGGCCGGCGATACTGTAATATCTTCCGGCAGATTGACCGATTTGCACTTGTAGCCGAGTTTATCAAGCAGAACAGCCTGAATTACAGTCTGAATTTCCCCGTCACTGCTTCCATCAGCGTCTCTGAGATTTTTTAAAACTGCAGCCGCTTTTTTCCGGCCGGAAAACGATTTGGATGCAGCCATGGTTTTATTGAAAAACCGCACATAGCTGTTATATTCACTGCGCGAGGAAATAAAAGAAGTTTCAATGTTCATTTATTTATCCGTTTGCCGGAATCAAAGTTCCTCAAGTTCCTTATCGACCACATTAATGATTTTCTTTTTTTTGGCTGTCCGGGCTGCAGCCGGTTGTTCAGAAGCTGCAGGTGAAGCTTTTTTCGGCTCTTCATTGAGGTTTTCTCCGGCCAACATGCGTTTTTCCTCATCTTCGGTAATGGTTTTAAATTCACGTTCTATATCGCTGCGCACAGTTGATTTACGGCGCGAATAAGCGGCAAAAGCCGCATCGCTGAATCCTTTGGATACGCTGGAAAGAAATTCATTAAGCACATTGGCCATCATTTCCAGAGTAAATTTTTTGCGTTTGATACTGGCAATATCAATATCCAGAATTATACCCGGCTGTATATGATAGGGGTTAATGGCATAATCGAATTCATCAAAACGCTGCTGCAGAAACAGAATGCGCTCTTCAAGCAGGATACGCTGTTTGGGATAATCGAATTTATAGGTTTTAGCAAGCATGATTTTACATTCCGCCAGGCGTCGTTTGAGGTTTACTTTCTCGGCATTATAGGTACGGTTGTTCTTTTCCACCTCGGTTTCTTCCGGCAGAATAAACTGCACTTCATCCCATACCTTAGGCTGCTCTTCATAAAGAGGCTCTCCCTCTTTTTTATTGCGCCGGCGCCAGGAGAGTGTTTTACGCGAGAGATCGGCGAAATCATTGATTATAAAATGTTTTTTACGGGAATCGAGGACACAGCGGGTTACATCTTCCACATGCATGATTTCTTTCTGAAATTCAATCATCTGGTGATCATAAGCTTTACGTTCTGATAAAATCTGGGCCTGATCATAATATTTCAGGCGGATTTGATAGCGTTCATCTGGCAGCTGGGTTATATCGGTGTCTTCATACTCGCGCACCAGCACTTCGCGGCCGTTTTTCATATTCTCCAGATACTGATAGCCCATTTTGCTGGAATCCAGCAGGGCGCAGATGGAATTCACAACGGTATTAAATCCCCGGTTTCTGATATTTTCATCATCTACGATTTTCTTGACATTTTCGCGTATATTGAGGGAATCAAAATCCTTGGGATTGATTTCCGCGCGCAGTCCCTCGATTTTATCCATCAGGTGCTTGGCGAAAAAAGTATAGCGCCGGGAAGCCGGATCTTCGGCGTCATCGGATGTATAATTGGTTACCCGGTTGATCTTTTCGATCATGATTTCGCCTTCGGTCTGTTCCCCCTTGTCTTCGCCCATATATTGATCTTTAAGTTTTTCGATTTCCTGATCAATGCGCTCAATAACCACTTTGCTGATTTGATCTTTAATAAGATATTCAACCGTAGCCTGGTAGTGAAAAATGGGGCTAATCAGTTCGGCATCAAGAATATTGATGGAAAGCTTGACATCGGATACGGTTTTGGGTTTTTTGATATTATCCTTAAAAGCGCATTTGATAACCGAGTAGCTGTTCTGGCCGCGGATAAAAGCGCCGATATCGGATTTTTGCCTGAGCAGGGCGTTGGTTTTATTTTCAATATCGTTCATTTCCCTCTGGACATGACCCTGCAGATGACCGTAAATATTTACTATGGATTTTTCCACTTCGCCGGTATTGAAACGGTCGGCGCCGCCTACCTGATCCAGCAAATCGGCGATTTCCTTGGGCGTGTATTTGGCTAAAACCTTGGCTTCTTCCTTGTCGACAAAATCGCGGAATTTTTTGGAAAGTTCGTCCTCCGCCGTGGTGATATAGCGGTTGACCATGTTCTGAAAATTCTGGTTAAAATAATTATACAGTTTTTCNNCGCCCATGACATCAAGGCGTTCCAGTACTTCCTTGGGAAGTTTGTGATGAAGATAACTTATAACTTTTTCGGTTTCTTCATTCACCAGTTTTTCAAATTCTTTATCCTGTTCACGCACTCCCTGTACAGAACTGTTGCGGGAACCAACTGCGCTTCTGATCTCGGGGTGAAATAAATCCGGACTTTTACCTGTGCCTCGTACTGACATAAGGCCTCCTCAATCTATTTTCAATTTCATTTTGATATCTTTAATTTCTTTTTTAACCCAGTCAAGATAATTCCTGATCCGGTCATTATTGATTGTCGGCATAATAACCCTTAATTTTTCTTCTACCGCCAAAAAACTCCGGGCCAGCTTTTTACGGGCCGGGCGGCTGCAAAACAGCCTTGCGGATAAATCTCGGCCCAGATTGACAATTTTATCGCTTTGGGCAAAACTTTCCAGAAAATCCTGTTTCTCCTGATTTATGGTCCTGGCAGCCAGCATGGGTAAAGTATCGTATTTACGGGCCCGGATTGTCCCGGAAGGAGTTTTTAAGACTTCTCCCGGATACAGCAGCAGGGGGCTGCGCAAGGGGCCGCGCGGCTTATCCGGCAGATTAAATTCATTCAGCCGGGAAAGAACCGTTATGAAATTTTCAGTATCGTCTGCATCTTCTTTCTGCAAGGCTGTGAAATTTTTCGAATGCTCGGGAATTCTTTCGTCGGCGGAAGCCAGCGCCGGCAGGTATGGAGATATAAAAGTTTTAACACTGTGTAACAGGCGGTTTTGATAAAAAATTCCCTCAAAAAAAACAGCAGCACAGGATACAAGCAGAAAAGCAGCCAAAGAAGCCAGCGTCTTGCCCAGGGGAAAATCATTTTCCCTGATTCTGGGTTCTCCCCGCGAGCTTTTAAATTTATATTTATCAAGTTTTTTCAAATCAGCGTCAAAATCGGCAACATCTTCTTCATCCATATTCTGCAGGGTATAAATTTTATAAAACTGTTCTTTGGCTTCATGACTGAAAGAGCGGTACTGTTTTAAAAAACCGAGCAGTCCGTCAAGCTTGCTGCGTTCCCTGATAAAAAAACGCAGTTTGTTCTTGGCCTCTTCGGCGTCATGATTGGCGGCTTCCGCTACTTTCTGGCGGGAAAGATAGTTGGTAATAAATGACGGTAATATTTCAAGCTGCCGGTTTTTTTCAATATTGGCCCGGTTTAAATTTTTCAGATTATTTTCCACACCGGGCTGAAAAAGCACGTTACGGTAACGCGGTATTTCGCAGTCAATAAATTCCTTGTTCATGGAATAAAAAAGATAGCGCTGATGATCGGGAAACAGGTTTATATTACCCTTGATGTTGATATTGGCAATATCGGCCGCAGAACGGTTTTTGATTTTTACCAGAAAATCCGTTAAATTGGCAATTACCCGGCTTTTTACTTCCAGGGAATTATTGACAAAACGCAGGAATTCGGAGCTGTTATGAACCAGTATGAATTCATGGTGGTTTTTGGGAATACGGACAAAACGCGCGCTCTTTAATACATCCTCAAAAGTTCCTGTCAGATTTTTTTTATCATGAATAAATCCGGAAATAAATTCCATTACAGCGTTGCCGAAAACTCCCATACGCCAGTGCATAGACTGTTTTTTTTCTCTAAGTACTTCGGCAATATATAAATCAAGCGGATAATCGCACCGGGATTTAAAATTAAACGCCATGGAAAAACGGTAATCAATGCCATGAAAAATTTTAAAATACGGAGCAGGCAGATTAAAACGCGCGGTAATATCATCATTCCCGGAAATTACCAGAATAATCTGCCCGGTCTGCGGAGCAGAAAATTCCCTGATGGCTTTTTCAGGAATGATAGTTATAGCAGAAAGACTGATTTTTTCCCCGTTATGCTCCACGCTGCGGTAAAAATCAAGGCTGATCTCGCTTCCGGCGGCAATAGAGAGCTTTTCCGGCGAATGACGCAGGGCTGAACCGTAAAAATCGACGTTTTCGTCTCCGGGATTTTTAAGACAGATTAGTTCCGGCGGGAAAAGTTTGTGTAAGGGAGCAAACTGCTCTTCACTTCGGGTGTAAACCGTCAGGGGTTTTTGCGTAAAAGAAAAATACTGCAGCAGGCTTTCGTATTCCTGATCTGCCTGATCCGTAAAGAGGGCGCGTATGGTGCAGGGATCAATATTGGCAGCTATCATTTCCTTGAGGCAGTTATGAGGAACGGAATCAAGCAGGAATTTATTGTTTTCGTAATAGGCCAGAGAACCGGATAAAAGCATAAATCCGCGTTCATAATAATAATTGATGTTGCGGGAAATAAAATGGTCTGTAATATTTTGCAGATTGCGGGAGCGGTGCAGATCATTATCCAGGCGTTTCTGAAAGTCAAAAACCGGCTCTTTTCCGTAAAAAATTTTAAAATTAAATTCGTCTTTTTCCAGGCGCATGGGTTCAAAATACACGCGCTTTTCCCGGGCCCGGGCCTGTTCCGGGGTCTCTTTTTTACCGGCGCTTTCATAGCTATCGGGCAGCAGCTGATACTGCGGAGTACGCAGGCAGAACGTACCGGTTTTTATCTTTTCAGATGCCCGGCAGCAGGATGGATAAAATTGATTTTCATTGAATGCAAGATAGTTATTGGAGCGTTTGCTGCTCAGGCATAAATTTTCCTCGAAAATACTGCCTAAATAATAACTTGCCGGTACAATGATATGAGAAATTCTTTCGGCCAAATTTTCGGATAAATCGGCAGTAGTCCCAATCCGGATAAAATCACGGTCTTCTTCCAGGTTTCTGCCTGTATAAATAATATAACAGTCGGTGTCAATATGGAAAACACGGTTATGGGGATTTACCAGAAAATCAAAAAAATCGCTTTTACCGGCCATAAATTTGCATTTCCATTGTAATAGAATACCATAAAAATACGGTTTTTAAAAAAAGATTTCTGAAAATCTTTCCGAAAACGGAGTTTTCCCGGCAGATTATTCTTCCAATCATAGTTAATAATCGACATTTTAAGGGATAAATATTAAGGGAATATCGTGCAGCCTAAGAAAAAATAACCGTTTTTCAGAAAAATCAGGCATTTTTACGGAGTACAAATTATGCGATATTCCCCAAGTTTTACAAATTTATATCCCTGCCTGATCACAGACGGTATCCATACTTCCAGGGCTTCAGCAGTATTTCCTGACGGATGATTAAGATGGGCGATTATTATAGAACCGGGACAAGCCAGGGAAAGCGATTTTATTATGATATCGGCAGATAATTTTTCCGAATAGTCATTGGCAGGAGTATTCCAGCCTGCCGGGATAAAACCCATAAGTTCAATGATTTTCAGGGCATTTTTATCATACCAGCCTGTTCCGGAACGGAAAAATACCGGACGGATTCCGGTAAGTTTCTCGATTTTTTCAGCATTGCCGGCTGTTTCTTCAAATAATTCTTCAATCCCATCAGTACCGCTGATGCCGAAAACATTGGTTTTTTCCAGAAAGCACGGGCGATGTTTTAATCCGTGACTGGCTATAAGGAATAGCTTGTCGGCAGCCAGTTCGGAAAAAATATTTTTATTGCGGTCAATCCATTTACCGGCCGCAAAAATAGTTGCGCTGATATTGTTTTTTTTTAGGATTTGAATAATCTTTTGATCGTATTCTCCGCTGCAGGCATCAAGCGTAAGAGCTATTATCTTTTCCGATACAGCAAGCCGCATGTCCGGGCAGATAATTCCATCCGGCTTCAGCAGGTCAGGATGATTTTTTCTGATTTCGGCAGGATTCATTCCGGATACGGCAACAGCGGGAAAAAACATTAAAAAGGCAATGAAAAATTTATATCTGTATATAACAGCAAGCCGGAATTTAATAATAATTTTTTTCACGGGATTATCTTGGCCGGTTGGATTTTAATGCATTGCCCGGTTTTTCAGTCCTTTCGGCATTTTTTCAATAGCATAACGCAGAGCGGTTCTGGGCATAACTTTTTTGTTCGCCAGGACATATTCAAATACTTCCTGCCAATGCGCATGCCCGGCGGATTTCAGCATCCATCCGTATCCTTTCTGTACCAAATCATCTTTATCCAATAAAAGAATATCAGCAAGTTCAAAAATGTCCTTGAGAAATTTCCCATGCCTGGCCGGGATAATCAGTGATACGGCAGCTGCCCGGCGCATCCAGCGATTCGGACTCTGACACCAGTTTTTCAATTCAGCTGAATATTCCGGATACATTTCGAGGAAAGAACCTATTGTATGATTACACAGCGTATCGCAAGACGCCCAGTTGTTTACATAATTATCAACCCATTTGCTGAAAATCCTGAAATCTTCAGGCTGAAAATTTTTCCGGATCATATAAGACCATCTGCAGGCAATAAAGCTTTCTTCCAGATATCCGGATTTCCATAGCGCCTCGCAAAGAATAAAAATTTCTGCTTTGCTTTTTTCTTTCAGTCCGACAAAATATGCTTTTCCGATTTGATCAACAACCGGGGTTTTAATTCCATACAGTTTAACCGGTTCCTTAAAAAATCTTTGGCTGCTGTTTTGAATATTTTTATCGGCTTTTTTTTGTAAATCCTGTCTGATTTTTTTAATTATACTGTTCATAGTATCTCCCTGGAAAATTTATTTG